>BJHC01000033.1 GCA_014191535.1 Cyanobium sp.
CGCCGGGGTGATCCCCACCAGTCCCGGATCGAGGGCGGCGTCGTAGCGCCACCAGCGGTTGGGATCGCGGATGGCGGCGGGGGTGGGGTTGTGCAGGCCTTCGCCGCTGCTCGGGGGTTGGGGTGCGTCTCCGTCAGCGGCGCGGGCCGCCTTGGCGGCCTTGGCTTCGGAGGCCTTTTTGGCCAGCAGCGCCCGCCGTTGCACCGCCAGGTCGCTGAGCAGCTGGGCCCGGGTGCGGCCCCGCAGCTGAAACAGCACGAAGGGGTCTTCGCTGAAGCGCTCGCCCATCAGGTAGTAGACGGCGCTGACGTGCTTGCAGGGGTTGATCTTGTCGGGGCAGGTGCATTCACTGCGCACCTCCTGCAACTTGAACGGGAACAGGCGTCGGCCGCTGGCGGCGAAGGCCCGTTCGATGTCCTGGGGCATCACGCCCGCCAGCAGCTGGGCCGACCAGCGGGCCTTCTGCCCGAGGGCCTCCAGCACGTAACCCCAGTCGTCGTCGCTGAGCACGTCGAGCCAGAGCTTCACCTTGTAGGGGTCTTCGCCGCTGCCCTGCACGCGGGCATGCACGCGGCGCCCCTCGAAGCGGATCGAGAGCACGTTGCCTTCGCGGGCGTAGGCCCAGGCCCGCTCCAGCCGTTTCTTGAAGCGGTAGCCGTTGATCAGCTCCATCCACTGCTCCACCCACCAGGGCTGCTGGCCCAGGCCCTGGTCGCCCAGCTGGGTGGTGATGCCGTTGTGGTTGCCGGGGGTGATCGTCATCGCATCAGTCCTCGCTGAGGGTCACCAGGTCCTTGAGCTGGCCGATGTCGAGGCCGCCGAGCCACTCCTCGCCGGAGCCGACGATGTCGGCCGCCAGTTTGGATTTCTCCTTGATCATGCGATCGATGCGCTCCTCCACGGAGCCGCTGGTGATGAACTTGTGCACCATCACGCGGTTCTGCTGGCCGATCCGGTAGGCACGGTCGGTGGCCTGGTTCTCCACCGCCGGGTTCCACCAGCGGTCGATGTGGAACACGTGGCTGGCGCGGGTGAGGTTGAGGCCCACGCCGCCGGCTTTGAGTGACAGCAGGAACAGCTGCGGGCCGCGCGGGTCCTCCTGGAAGCGATCCACCATCGCCTGGCGTTCGGTCTTGCTGGTGTTGCCGTAGAGGAAGGGCACCTCCTGGCGCCAGCGGTGCTCCAGGTGGGCCTTGAGCAGGTGGCCCCATTCGGCGAACTGGGTGAACAGCAGGGCCCGGTCGCCCGCCTCCATCACCTCCTCGAGGATTTCCTCCAGCCGCTGCACCTTGGCGCTGCGGGCGGCGAACTCCTTGAAGAAGCCGGCGTCGTTGGGGTCGGGATCCTGCTTGAGGGCCAGGGCCGGGTGGTTGCAGATCTGCTTGAGCCGGGTGAGCAGGGCCAGCACCTGGCCGTGCTTCTGGCCCAGGGGCGCCCGGGCGATGGCGTCCAGGCTGTCCTCCACGGTTTTGTTGTAGAGCTTGCGCTGCTCGGGGGCCAGGCCCACCCATTCGCTCAGCTCCACCTTCTCGGGCAGGTCGGAGATGATCGATTTGTCGGTCTTGAGGCGCCGCAGGATGAAGGGGCCGACCCGGCCCTTCAGATCCCGCAACGACGACATGTCGCCGTAGCGCTCGATCGGGAGCCGATAGCGCTGGCGGAAGAAGGGTTCATCGCCCAGCACCTTGGGGTTGAGGAAATCCATCAGCGCCCACAGCTCGCTGACGCGGTTCTCCACGGGGGTGCCGGTGAGGGCGATGCGGAAGCGCGGACCCTTGCCGGGCCGTCCCATGTCGCGCGCCGCCATGGATTGCTTGGCGCTGTGGTTCTTGATCGCCTGGGCTTCGTCGATCACCACCCCCTGCCAGTCGATCTTGTCGAGGATTTCGCTGTCCCGCTGCAGCAGGCCGTAGCTGGTGAGCACCAGGTCGACCCCCTTGAGCGCCTTCTTGAGGGCGTCGGGGCTGGAGGGGCGGCGCGGTCCGTAGTGCTCGGTCACCGTCAGGTCGGGGGTAAAGGCCGCCGCCTCCCGTTTCCAGTTGGTGAGCACCGAGGTGGGCGCCACCAGCAGCACCGGCCGTTTCAATTCCTCCTCGGCCTTGAGGTGCTGCAGGAAGGCCAGCAGCTGGATCGTTTTGCCCAGGCCCATGTCGTCCGCCAGGCAGGCCCCCTGGTCAAAGCGGTGCAGGAAGGCCAGCCAGCCCAGGCCCCGCTCCTGGTAGGGCCGCAGCTGGCCGGCGAAACCGGGCGGTGCCGGCAGCGGGTCGGGGGCCTTCTGCTGGTGGTACTGCTCCAGCACCGCCTGCAGGCGCGGGCCGGCGGTGAAGGCATGCACCGGCAGCCGCTGCAGGGTTTCGCCTTCGTTGCCGGTGATGCGCAGGGCGTCGTCGAGGCTGAAGGGGGGCTCGGCGGCGCAGAACTTCTCGGCGTTCTTGAGGTCGAGCGGGCGCAGCTCGATCCAGGCCCCCTTGTGCTGCACCAGCGGGCTGCGCTTGGCGGAGAGCTTCTCCAGGTCGCGCAGGTTGAGGGTGACGCCGCCGATCATGAACTCCCAGCGCCACTCCAGGGTTTCCCCGAGGGTGAAGCCGCGCGACTTTTCAGGCAGTTCGGCGGTGATCGCCAGACCCAGCCGGCTGGCCAGGCCGCCGGAGAGGCTCGCCGGCAGGATCACCCCGACGCCCACGTCCCGCAGGCGGGCGGCGGCGGTGCGCACCAGCACAAACGCCTCCGCCGGGGTGAGCTGCATCGCCTCGGGCGTGGCGGCATCGAGGCCCCGTTCGATCGGCTCAAAGGCCAGCAGCGCCCGCCCGAGGCCCTCCAGCAGCAGGGCGCCGGGCTGCTCCACCTGGATTTCCCCCAGGGCCAGATCGCCGTCGCCCGCGGCCCAGACAATCCCCGCCGGCACCCGCAGGCTGGGGTCGGCTTCGGCCTGCAGGCCAAAGCGCAGCTCCCAGAGCTCCTCGCCCTCCGGCGGGGTGAACAGTTCGATGCAGGCCCGGGCGGGGGCCACCTTGCCGGCCACGGTTTCGCGCCAGTGGTGGCTGGCGATGGCCAGGCGCTCCTGGTCTTCGTCGTCGAGGGCCAGGCGGCCGCCCGGATCCCCCAGGGCCTCCTCCCAGGCGGCCAGCAGGGGGTCGAGGCCCTGGCCACCGGGGGCAAAGGCGGCCCGCAGCTGGCCATCCACCAGCTTCTCCACGATGCTCGCCACCAGCAGGCGATTGGAGCGGGGGCGGCCGCAGGCCAGGTGGCGATCGGCGCTGGCGGCGGCCACCACCTGGGGCATGCGCAGGGCCAGCTCCTCCAGACGGCGTCGGTCGTCCTCCCGGTTGAGCAGCGGCAGCCAGCTGGCCTTGCCGCCGGCGGCGTCGGGCAGCCAGCGGCCGCGGGCAATCAGGCTCAGGCACCAGCGCTGCACGTGCGACCACCAGTGCAGGTCGTCGCCGAGGCCGGCTTCGGCATAGCCCGAGAGGGGCAGCAGGTTGAGCCAGTCGGCGGCGGGGCCGGGCTTCAGAAACCAGCCCTCCACCTGCCAGGGCCACCAGCTCAGGTCTTTGGGCAGCGGTTCGCCCGCCTGCAGCGGCATGCCGCTCCAGGCTTCACTGGCCTCGCTTTTCTGGCCGCGGGCCCCCTGCTGGCGGCTGGGCAGGGTGAGGGTGGCGCTGGCCTGGCGCAGGTCTTCCGACCAGAACTGGTGGTCATCCAGCCAGGTGGCCAGGGTGTCCAGGTCGAGGCTGAGGGGGTGCAGCGGCGCCTCCAGCGCCGGGTTCACCGGTTCGGCCACACGCCAGGTATCCGCCCAGATCAGCAGGCCCGCAGTGGGGGCCTTGCCCTTGGCGAAGCTCCCCGCCGGCACGACGGGCAGCCAGGTGGCATGCAGCAGGCTCATGGAGGCAGGGCCTGGGGATCAGGGGCGCCGGACCGCCTGCGGCCGCGCCGCGAAAGCTCGCGACAGGGCTTGCGATCCGTGCAGCACCAGCGCGGCGCCGATCAGCGGCAGCCAGGCACGAACGAGCTCCATCATCACAGTTGGCGCGACCTGCGCCAAGGCCGGGGCCACAGGTGTTGACAACGGCCAGGGACTGAGCGCTGGCAGAGCGAGGCTGTGGATGCCGCACACCGCCCCCACCAGCCCCGCCTGCAGGTGGCTGTCGTCGGGGTCCACCCGTTGCAGATGGAAGGCCAGCAGGCCATAGAAGAAGCCGCAGCCCCCCGCCCGCAGCGCCGCCCCCAGCCCCAGGGGCAGGCCCAGCAGCAGGGCACTGGCGCCGGCGGCCAGGGCCCAGGCAATCGACCGCAGCCGCAGCTGGGCCCGTGATGGCGTGGTGGAGGGGGCGCTCATGTTGCGCGATCATGCCCGGTTCAGGCTTTTCCCGCTTCGCCATGGCTGCCGCCGCCCCGCGCACTGGTGCTGAGATCCGCGCGGCCTTCCTCGATTTCTACGAGCAGCGCGGCCACCAGCCCATGGCCAGTGCCTCCCTGGTGCCGGAGGACCCCACGGTGCTGCTCACCATCGCCGGCATGCTGCCGTTCAAGCCGGTGTTCCTGGGTCAGCAGCAGCGGCCGGCGCCGCGGGCCACCAGCTCCCAGAAGTGCATTCGCACCAACGACATCGAAAACGTGGGCCGCACGGCCCGGCACCACACGTTTTTCGAGATGTTGGGCAACTTCTCGTTCGGCGATTACTTCAAGGAGCAGGCGATCCAGTGGGCCTGGGAGCTGAGCACCGTTGTGTTCGGCCTCTCCCCCAACAATCTGGTGGTGAGCGTGTTCCGCGAGGACGACGAAGCGGAGGCCATCTGGCGCGACGTGGTGGGGGTGAACCCCAAGCGGATCATCCGCATGGATGAGGCCGACAACTTCTGGGCCTCAGGCCCCACCGGCCCCTGCGGCCCCTGCTCGGAGATCTATTACGACTTCAAGCCCGAGCTTGGCGATGACGGCATTGATCTGGAGGACGACAGCCGCTTCATCGAGTTCTACAACCTGGTGTTCATGCAATACAACCGCGATGCGGAGGGCACCCTCACGCCGCTCGCGGCCCGCAACATCGACACCGGCATGGGCCTGGAGCGCATGGCCCAGATCCTGCAGGGGGTGCCGAACAACTACGAAACCGATCTGATCTACCCGCTGATCACCACGGCGGCGGCGTTGGCCGGGGTCGACTACCGCCTGCTCGATGAGAAGGGGAAGACCTCGCTCAAGGTGATCGGCGACCACAGCCGTGCCATCACCCAGCTGATCTGCGATGGGGTCACCGCCTCCAACCTGGGGCGCGGCTACATCCTGCGGCGCCTGCTGCGGCGCGTGGTGCGCCATGGACGGCTCCTCGGCATCGACAAGCCGTTCCTGACGGCGATGGGCGAGGCGTCGATCACCCTGATGCAGGACGCCTATCCCCAGCTGGTGGCGCGTCGGGAGGTGATCCTGGCGGAGTTGCAGCGGGAGGAGGCCCGCTTCCTGGAAACCCTGGAGCGGGGCGAAAAGCTGCTGGCGGAGGTGCTGGCGGCCCAACCCCGCCAGATCTCCGGCGAGCAGGCCTTCGAGCTCTACGACACCTATGGCTTCCCGCTGGAGCTCACCGAGGAGATCGCCGAGGAGCACGGCCTCACGGTGGATCTGGCCGGCTTTGAGGCGGCCATGGAGGCCCAGCGTCAGCGGGCCAAGGCGGCGGCGGTGAGCATCGACCTCACCCTGCAGGGGGCCATTGATCAGGTGGCCGCCGACCTGGAGGCCACCCAGTTCCGTGGTTACGAGCTGCTGGAGCAAAGCAGCTGTGTGCTCGCCCTGGTGGTGAACGGCGAGCCGGCCGAGCAGGCGGTGGCCGGCGATGCGGTGCAGGTGGTGCTGGACACCACCCCCTTCTATGGCGAGGGCGGCGGGCAGGTGGGCGACCGGGGCCTGCTCACCGGCGATGGCTTGATCGTGGCCATCGAGGCGGTGTCCCGCAACCGCAGCGTGTTCGTGCACAGCGGCCGCGTCGAGCGCGGCAGCCTGGCTCTCGGGGCCGTGGTGCATGGCCAGGTGGATCGCAGCTGTCGCCGCCGCGCCCAGGCCAACCACACCGCCACCCATTTGCTGCAGGCGGCGCTCAAGCAGGTGGTGGATCCGGGCATCGGCCAGGCGGGGTCGCTGGTGGATTTCGATCGCCTCCGCTTCGACTTCCATTGCCCGCGCGCCGTCACGGCGGAGGAGCTGGCGCAGATCGAAACGCTGATCAACGGCTGGATCAGCGAGGCCCACGCCCTGGAGGTGGCGGAGATGGCGATCGAGCAGGCCAAGGCCGCCGGGGCCGTGGCGATGTTCGGGGAGAAATACGCGGATGTGGTGCGGGTGGTGGATGTGCCCGGCGTGTCGATGGAGCTCTGCGGCGGCACCCACGTGGCCAACACCGCTGAGATCGGCCTGTTCAAGATCGTGGCCGAGAGCGGCGTGGCCGCCGGGATCCGCCGCATTGAGGCGGTGGCCGGCCCGGCGGTGCTGGCCTATCTGAATGAGCGCGATGCCGTGGTGCGGCAACTCGGGGATCGCGTCAAGGCCCAGCCCGGCGAGAACGTGGAGCGGGTGGCTCAGCTGCAGGAGGAGCTCAAGGCCAGCCAGAAGGCGTTGGCGGCGGCCCGGGAGCAGCTGGCCCTGGCCAAGTCGGCGGCCCTTGCGGCCCAGGCGGAGGCCTGTGGCCGCAGCACGCTGCTGGTGGCGCGCCTGGATGGCGTCGAGGGGGCCGGCCTGCAGAGCGCCGCCGCCGGTCTGGCGGAGCAGCTGGGCGAGGGCGCGGCCGTGGTGCTGGGGGGGCTGCCCGATGGGGCGGACCTCAGCAAGGTGGTGCTGGTGGCGGCCTTCGGTCCGGCGGTGATCGCCGCAGGCCCCAAGGCCGGTGCCTTCATCGGCACCGTGGCCAAGGCCTGCGGCGGCGGCGGCGGCGGTCGCCCCAACTTGGCCCAGGCGGGCGGTCGCGATGGCGCGGCCCTGGATGGTGCCTTGGCGCAGGCGCGGGCGGATCTGCAGGCGGCCCTGGGCTGAGGCCAGCCGGATCCACAACCGTTCCTCCCCGCTGGCGTTGATCCGGTGTGGAGGAATGCTGCGGATACCGAACGCCAGAGGAGCTGCAGCCATGGCCAGCAGCTTTGAAATCCATGCCCGCAGCCACTGGAGTTTCCGGTTGGTGCTGCTCGGGAGTCGTTTACAGCTGGAGGGGTGCAGAGACGCTGCGGGGCCTGAGGAGGAAGCTCTCACCTGTTCTCTTTGGCTCGACCCCCAGGACACCCCTTACGACCGGGCCCACGAGTTGATGGCCCACCCCAGTTGCTGCCTCTAGCCCTGCCGATCTACCCCTGCAGATAGGTGGTCTGCCGCAGGCTGGTTTCCAGGTGGTCCATCAGCCGCTGGGCGTCGTTGATCTTGAGGTCACCCCGCTGGATGGCGGCTTCGCTGGCCACCCGTAGCCGCTCCAGCAGCAGTTCCGGTTGGTGCTCCATGGCTTCCAGCACCTGGGCATTGGTGTTGCCACGCACCACGTGGTCCACCTGGTAACCGCCACCGGGGGCCAGGCGAATGTGCACCGCATTGGTGCTGCCAAACAGGTTGTGCAGGTTGCCCATCACCTCCTGGTAGGCGCCCCCGAGGAACATCCCGATCAGGTAGGGCTGCCCCTCCTGGGGCGCATGCAGCTCCAGCAGCGGCTTGGCCTGACCGTCGCCGATGAAGCGGGCCAGCTTGCCGTCGGAGTCGCAGGTGAGGTCGGCGAAATGGCCCAGCCGGGTGGGTTCCTCCTCCAGCCGGTGGATCGGCAGCAGTGGGAACAGCTGTTCGATCGCCCAGGTGTCCGGGGCGGAGCGGAACACCGAGAGGTTGGCGTAGTAGGTGCCCGCCAGGGCCGCCCGCAGGCTTTTGAGGTCGTCGGGGATGGCGCCGCTGCGGGGCAGCCGCTCCACGATGGCGCTGGCGCAGGCCCAGGTGAGCTGTTCGGCCATGGCCCGCTCCGGCAGGCTCAGGTAGCCGAGGCGGAAGGCCGCCAGGGCGTCGTCCTTGAATTTGATGGCGTCGTTCCAGGCCTCCTGAAGCCGTGAGACGGCGCCGTCGTCGTCGCTGCCGGTTGCCGTGATGCCGGCCAACGTCTCCCGCAGGTTGCGAACCGTGAGCGGTTCGCTCTCCCCCGCCGCCGGCAGGGCCGCCGGCACCTGGGCACTGCCCAGCACGTTGAACACCAGCACCGAGAAATGGCTGGCGATGGCGCGGCCGCTCTCGCTCACCAGGGTGGGCACCGGCACTCCGTGGGGCTCACAGCACTCCCGCACCGTGGCCACCACGTCGTTGGCGTAGTTCTGCAGGGAGTAGTTGGTGGATGCGGCCGAGGCCGTGCGGCTGCCGTCGTAATCCACCCCAAGGCCGCCCCCCACATCCAGGTAACCCATGGGGGCCCCCAGCTTGGTGAGCTCCACGTAGATCTGCCCCGCCTCCTGCAGGGCGTCCTTGAGCACGGCGATGTCGTTGATCTGGCTGCCCACGTGGAAGTGCAGCAGCCGCAGATCCTGCAGCAGGTCTGCGTCCCGCAGGGCCTCCACCGTGGCCAGCAGATCCGGGATGGAGAGGCCGAATTTGGCCTTGTCGCCCACGGAGCTGCCCCAGCGGCCGCTGCTGCGGCTGGAGAGCTTGGCGCGGATGCCGATGAACGGTGCCGCCCCCAGGGCGCGGCTGGCTTCGATGATCCGCTGCACCTCATCGGCCTGCTCGATCACCACCACCGGCTGGCGCCCCAGGCGACGGGCCAGGATCGCCGTCTCGATGTAGCGCTGATCCTTGTAGCCGTTGCAGATCAGCAGCGCCTCGGGGTCATCGATCAACGACAGGGCGATCAGCAGCTCCGCTTTGCTGCCGGCCTCGAGGCCGAAGTGCCAGCGGCGGCCGCAGGCCACCAGCTCCTCCACCACATGGCGCTGCTGGTTGCACTTCACCGGGAACACGCCCTGGTAGCGGCCGCCATAGCCGTACTGGGCGATGGCCCGCTCGAAGGCGGCGTGCAGCCGCTCCAGCCGGTCTTCGAGGATGTCGTCGAAGCGGATCAGCAGCGGCAGCCCCAAATTGCGCCCCTGCAGCCCCTGCACCAGCTCCAGCAGATCGAGGCTGCCGCCCCGCTCCCCCTGGGGTTGCACGCTGATGTGGCCGCGGCCGTTCACCGAGAAGTAGGGCTCCCCCCAGCGGTCGAGCCCGTAGAGGGCGGCGCTGTCGGCGGTGGTCCAGCTGGTCAAGGCAGGGTCGGGGATCACGGCACCACTGTGCTTGCCAATCGGCGCCTCCGCCGCGGACGATGGGCCGGATCTGACCGTTTTTTGCCATGGCCGCCGAACGCACTTTCGTTGCCATCAAGCCCGACGGCGTGCAGCGCGGCCTTGTGGGGGAGATCCTGGGCCGCTTTGAGCGCAAGGGTTTCAAGCTCGTGGGCCTCAAGCAGCTCACCCCCAGCCGTGAGCTGGCCGAAAGCCACTACGGCGTGCACCGCGAGCGCCCCTTCTTCGCCGGCCTGGTGGACTTCATCACCTCCGGCCCCGTGGTGGCCATGGTGTGGGAAGGCGACGGCGTGATCGCCAGCGCCCGCAAGCTGATCGGCGCCACCAAGCCCCTGGAGGCGGAGCCCGGCACCATCCGTGGCGACCTGGCCGTGAACATCGGCCGCAATGTGATCCACGGTTCCGACGCCCCCGAAACCGCCCAGTTCGAAATCGGGCTGTGGTTCCAGCCCTCCGAACTGAGCGACTGGACCCCCGCCGATCAGGTGTGGCGCACCGAGGGCTGAGTCAGCCCGCCGGCGCCAAACCGCCCCCAGCGGAACGCCTCTAGCAGGCTCCGCTGGGGGCTTTGCAATGTCTGGGCCATGGCCCCACTTAATAGCTGGGCGGTGATCGCCGCCAGCAGCACGCCGTTGCGGTGGTGGCCGCAGGCCAGCCACAGCCCCTCC
>BJHC01000034.1:0-8966 GCA_014191535.1 Cyanobium sp.
GGCCGGGTTCGGGGATCAGGTCGCCGGACATCAACGGGGCCATGGCGGGGTCTGTCGTTCGGTTCAGCGGATCGGATCGTGAAGGGTGACGCGCTGGGGGCCATCCGCGAACACCGCCTCGATCTGCACTGTTTGCACCAGTTCCGGCACCCCCTCCATCACCTGCTCGCGGCTGAGCCAGGTGGTGCCCTCCTGCATCAGCTCCGCCACGCTCTTGCCATCGCGGGCCCCCTCCAGCACCAGGAAGCTCAGCCAAGCCACGGCTTCCGGATGGTTGAGCCGCAGGCCGCGGTTGAGCCGCCGTTCCGCCAGCAGGGCCGCAGTCACGATCAGGAGCTTGTCCTTCTCCTGAGGGGTCAGGTGCATGGCAGGCGCGGGGGTGGCGCAGGGAAGACGCAGGCCAGCCGCGCCGTGGTCTCACTCTGACGGGCGTCCCGGCCGTGTGCGGCGCCTCCCTTGAGCAGCCCCTGCGCATTGCGAGCACAATGCGGCGATGCTTGCCATCTGGATCGGCGCCATCGACCAGGGCCTGGCCTACGCCGGTCTGGCCCTGGGGGTGTATCTCACCCTGCGGGTGCTCAACTTCGCCGACATCACGGTCGACGGCTCCTTCGCCCTGGGGGGCGGCAGTGCGGCCCTGCTGCTCAGTCAGCAGGTGGCTCCGCCCCTGGCGTTGTTGGTGGCGGTCGCCCTCGGGGCCCTGGCGGGTACGGCCACCGGCCTGATCCACACCCGCCTCGGGGTGAACGATCTGTTCGCCGGCATCCTCACCACCACCGGCCTCTACTCGATCACCCTGCGGCTGATGGGCCGCTCCAACATTCCGCTCACCGATCTGCAGCTGGCGTTGGATCGCCTGCCGGATCTCGGGCTCGGATCGGATGGTCGCTGGATGGTGGCCCTGCTGCTGGTGGTGGCTGGCCTGATCGGTGGGCTGGCCCTGCTGTTGGCCACCGACCTGGGGCTGGCGCTGCGGGCCATTGGCAACAACGCCGTGATGGCCCGCTCCAATGGCATCAGCACCCGCCGTGGCCTCACCCTGGGCATCGCCGCCGGCAACGGCTTGGTGGCCCTGGCCGGGGCCCTGGTGGCGATGTACCAGGGCTTCGCCGACGTGACCATGGGCATCGGCTCGTTGATCCTCGGCCTGGGGGCGGTGATTGTCGGTGAATCGGTGCTGCGGCCCCGCACGGTGCCCCAGGCCCTGGTGGCGGTGGTGCTGGGCTCGGTGCTGTTCCGGGCCATGATCGCCCTGGCCCTGCAGCTGGGCATGGAGCCGGTGGACCTCAAGCTGGCCACGGCGCTGCTGTTGCTGGCGGCCCTGGGTTTGGGCCGGCTGCGCATCCCCGGCGTGTCGGATCCGGGAGGTGGCCGGTGAGCCTGGAGATTCAGGATCTGGCCTGGGGCCATGCACTCCCCGGTGGTGGCTGGCGGCAGCTGTTCGAGGGCTTCAACCTCAGCTGCCCCGCCGGCCAGTTTGTGGTGGTGATCGGCAGCAATGGCTCCGGCAAGTCGACGTTGCTCAATCTGGTGGCCGGCACCCTGCGGGCCGGCGGCGGCTCGGTGCGGCTCGAGGGCCGTGAGCTGCTGCGCCTGCCGGAGCACCGCCGTGCCCGGGCCATCGGCCGGGTGATGCAGAACCCCCTCGATGGCACGGCTCCGGGGCTCACCATCGCGGAAAACCTGCGCCTGGCGGAGTGCCGCCGCCGCTCGCTGTTCAACCCCCGTGCCCTGCTGGGCCTGCACCCCTCCCGCGCCGATCGCCGCCGCTACGGCGAGCTGTTGGAGACGTTGGGTCTGCCCTTGGCGGATCGGCTGGAGACGCCGGTGGGTCAGCTCTCGGGCGGCCAGCGGCAGACCATCAGCCTGGTGATGGCCAGCCTCGGTGAGCCGCGGCTGCTGTTGCTGGATGAGCACACGGCCGCCCTGGATCCCCGGGCCGAGGCCACGGTGATGGAGCTCACCGACCGTCTGGTGGCGCGCCTGGGCACCACGGCCCTGATGGTGACCCACAGCCTCGAGCAGGCCCTACGCCATGGCGATCGCCTGCTGATGCTGCAGGAGGGCCGTTTGATCGGCGATTGGACCGCCGCAGAGCGAAAGCAGTTCACCCCGGCGTCGTTGCGGGAGCTCTACGGCAACGCCACAGTGCAGCAGGACTCCCCATCCCCTGGATGACCCTGCGATGAGCCTGCGCCGCCGTCAGTTTCTGACCCTCTCCGCTGCGGGGTTGGGGAGCTCCCTGGCCCTGGCGGCCTGTGGCCACTTCGGTGGCGGTCAGCCCCGCAAGGGTCCGCTGATCGGGATGCTGCAGATGGTGGATGCCCCGCCCCCCAACTTCACCCGCAAGGGGTTCGAAGAGGCCCTGGCGGCGGCCGGCTACCGCAACGGTGAGACCGTCACCTTCCTGCAGAAGGACGCCGCCGGTGAACTGCCCAACACCACCCTGGTGATGCAGCAGTTCCTCTCCGAACCGGTGGACATGGTGCTGGCGGTGGGCACCCCGCCCCTGCAGGCGGCCATGAAGGTGATGCCCACCTCGGTGCCGGTGATCTTTTGTTATTGCTCCAACCCCTGGGGCGCCGGCGCCGGTACCCCCCCCGGGGGCGTGGGGCAGCATCGGCCCAACGTGGTAGGCACCATCGGCACCAATCCGGTGGCCGAGGAGCTCGATCTGGCCCGTCAGGTGAACCCCGCCCTCAAGACCGTGGGCCTGATCTTCAACCCCGGCGAACCCAACTCCGAATACGAGGCCAAGATCCTCGGCAAGGCCGCCCAGCAGCGGGGCATCACGGTGGTGCAACAGGCGGTGGCCAATTCCGGCGAGGTGCTGCAGGCGGCCCAGGCCCTGGCCGAAAAGAAGGTGGAGGCCTACGTGAAGATCGGCGATTACGCCACCATCCAGGCCTTCGCCTCCATCTGCAAGGTGGGCCTGGAGAACCGCATCCCCGTGTACTCCGTGGATCCGCCCGATATCGAACTGCCGGGCTGCCTGGCGGTCATCGGTTGGAACTACCGCGACGACGGCATGGCCGCCGGCAGATTGGCGGTGCGGGTGTTGAAGGGGGAATCCCCCGCCAAGATGGCCTTCGAGCCCCTCACCAAAACGGATCTGCTGGTGAGCGAAGCCACGGCGCGGGCCATCGGCGTCACCCTGCCGCCGGCGTTGGTGGCCAAGGCCAACCAGGTGGTGCGTTAAGGCTCGCCCCGTGTCCCTGAGCCGTCGTTCCAGTTTGCGGCTGCTGGCCGCCGCCGCCGGCACGGCTGCGCTGGCACCCCTGGTGGCCTGCCAGCAGGGCAGGCGCCGTGCGGGCCGCAGCGGGCCCTGGCGCCTGGGGATCCTGCAGTACTTGCAGGTGCCAGCGGTGGAGGTCACCCGCGAGGGGGTGCTGCAGGGGATGGCCCAGAACGGTTTTCGCCCTGGGCAGAACCTGCAGGTGCTGCTGCTGCAAGCCGATGGAAGCCCGGCGCGCTGCCGTCGCCTGGCCCAGGAGCTGGTGGCCGCCGACGTCGACCTGCTGGTGGCCATCGGCACCCCTGCCCTGTTGGCGGCCATCGGCGCGGCCCCGGGCTCGCTGCCGATTGTGTTCTGCTACTGCGCCAATCCGTGGGGGGCCGGCGCCGGCGGCAGCGCCACCCAGCACCGGGCCAATGTCACCGGCACGGTGACCACCACGGCGGTGGGGGAGTTGCTGCGGGTGGCCCAGCTGTTGGTGCCCAACCTGCAGCAGGTGGGCTTGCTGTACAACCCTGCGGAGCCCAACTCCAGCTTCGAGGCCGAACTGCTGGCCCAGGCCGTTGCCCAGCGGCAGTTGCAGCTGGTGCGGGAGGTGGTCACGGATCTCGCCGACCTGCCGGAGGCCTTTCAGCTGCTGCAACGGCAGGGGGTCCAGGCGCTGATCAAGGTGGAGGACTACGTCACCCTGGAGGGCTTTGATCAGCTGGCGGCGCTGGCGCTCCAGGCGCGGCTGCCGCTGCTGGCGGAGGAACCCGATGACGCCGGCGTGCTCGGCTGTTTGGCCATGGTGGGCTGGCGATCGATTCAGGATGGCCAGCGGGCCGGTGAACTGGCCAGCCAGGTGTTGCGCGGCACCTCGCCGGCGAGCCTGCCGATGCAGCCCCCGGGGGATCCGGGCCTCTGGCTCAATCGCGACACGGCCCGCCGCCTGGGCATCCCGCTGCCGGCTTCATTGCTGGCGCAGGCCCAGGCGGTGTTGGGTTGAGCGGCGGCGTGCCCGCCGGCTCCAGCAGTTGAATCAACCAGCTGCGGCGGATGCCCTGCAGCAGGCTGTTGCTGCTGCGGGCCAGGCTCTGGATTTCCACCAGGGTGGTCTGCAGGGTGCTGAGGGTCTGCTCCAGGTTGTCCGTGGCCCGGCTCACCCGCCCCTGCAGGCTGCCGGATCCCTGGGCCACCTCCCGCTCCAGCAGGTTGGCCAGGCGTTCGCCGCTGCCGAGGGTGCGATCCAGCTGGTCGAGGGAGCGGGGCACGCGCCGTTCCACCAGGCCTGCCGCTCGGGTGAGCATCTGCTGCAACGGCACCCGGCTGGAGGCCACCTCTTTGATGATCGTGGCCAGATCGGGGCTGTTCTCGAAAATCAGCGTGTCCCCTGAGCTGAGCCGGTCGCGATTGCCGAGCCGGTTCAGGTCGGGGCTGATGGCGATGTAAGGCCGGTTGATCAGCCCGTCCTGGGCCACGGTGGCGCGGCTGCGACGGCCCACCAGCGATTCACGGCTGGCGGCAATTTCCAGGGTCACGTGCACCTGGGCGTCGTTGAGCAGGCGGATGCGTTGCACCCGACCCACGGGATAGCCGGAGATCTTCACCGGCATGCCCTCCTGCAGGCCGGCGGCGCTGTAGGTGCGGAAGCTGAGCTCGAGATTGCGGTTCCACCAGTTGCGCTGTGCCCCCATGCCGAGCACCAACAGGCTCAGCAGCGCAGCGGCGCCACTGAGCAGGCTCCAGTGCTCCAGGTCGAGGGGGCGGCGTGGGTGGCCCATGCTCAGCTCACCCCCCCGCTGACGCTGGGGTCAAGCAGCAGCACCCAGATCAGATCCAGGCCCAGCAACAGGGCGATCGACAGGCTGATGGCCCGCGACAGGGCAGCGCTGGCCGCCAGCTGCAGGGTCTGGGCACGTCTCCCTTGCTGCAGGGTGATCCAGAGGATCAGCCCTCCGAACAGGCTGGTTTTGACCAGGGCCAACACCAGGATCTGGGGGTTGAGGTTGCCCACCAGAAACCGCAGTTCCGAGAGGGTGTTCAACTCCGGCTTGGTGAGGGTGGCGGACACCATGGCGGCGGCGAGCAGGTACGGCAGCAGGCCCACGGCCGTTGGGATCAGCCGCACCGCCTGCTGGCGCCAGCGACGCAGCAACCAGGCCTGGGGGCGCTGGGCAAGCCGCGATCCCAGTGCCACCAGGGCCGGCCCCTCCCGCAGCAACAGCAGCAAGCTCACCACCAGGGGTGCCGCCATGGCGGTGGTTTGGATGGCCAGCACCTGCACGCTGAGGTTGGCCACCTGCTCCAGCGGGCCCGCCAGCAGCTGGATGAAGCCCATGCTCATCGAGGCCCCCGCGAGCATCGCCAGGCCCACCAGGCCCCGATCGAGGCGGGTTGCCTGCCGTGCCATCGCCCTCCGCTGCAGTGCCGTCAGGATGGCAGCCGCGAGCGGTTGCTGCAGCGGTCAGTGGGGCAAGGGGGCTTGCATCCAAAAGTTTTTCAGCACTTCGGCGGCAGGCCCTGTGATTGTTTTCACAATCCGGAGGAACCTCTCAACCCTGCGTTCATGTCCAAGCTGCTGCCCGTGGTTGCCGCCTGCATCGGCGGTTGCATGCTCACGGCTGCCGCCCCGGTGTCGGCCCAGAGCTGTCAGTTTCTCTCGCCGGTCGGTGGGAATGGGGTCACCCCGATCGTGACCAAAACCATCAGCGCGGGGAATCCGCTGCCCTTCAGCCGCCCCAACTGGAACACGGACTTCTTCGTGACCCAGCCCTACAGCTATTTCAAGTACTTCTTCACCGCCAATTCCTCGGTGAGCGCCACCTATCCGATTCAGGGCTACCTCAAGTTCACCGATGGCTCCAACCTGCAGGTGATCAATGAGTCGTATGCCCCGCAGATGGGCACCGGCCGCCAGTGGACCGCGCAGGCGGTGCCCGGCAAGACCGTGAGCCAGGTGAACTTCAAGATCGGCGCCAGTGCCGACCAGGCCGCCACAGGCTTCACCTATCGCATCTCCGTTCAGGGCTGCAACTGATCCGCTCTGCTCGGCTTAGAGCAGGCGGCGCCAGAGCCGTTCGGCCTCTGTTGCTGCCTCGGGCCACGCCGTCAGGGGGTGGCCATCGAGGCGCAGCAGCGGCCGGCAACTCAGGCTGTTGATCAGCAGCCAGCGCTCGCCAGCCGCCGGGGAGGCCTCCAGCTGCGCTTCCTCGGCGAGGCCCAGCTCCAGCAGCCGGCCCCGCATCACCCCGGGCAGGCAGCCGCTGCTGAGGGGCGGTGTCAGCCAACGGCCCTGGCGCTGCACCAGCAGGTTGGCGGTGGCGCCGCAGCAGAGTCCGCCGCTGCTGCTGCGCAGCAGGGCTTCCTCGGCTCCTGCCAGCCGGGCTTCCCGGCGGGCTTGGATCGCCTGGCCATAGGCGAAGGTTTTGCAACGGCTCAGCAGGCTGGAGGCGTTGCGGGTTTCATGGCGACTCACCATCGCCGTGAGGGGTGTGAACGTGGCGTTGCAGGGGGTGAGCTGCAGCCAGAAGCGATGCTCGGCGGCGCTGGCTGGCCCTGCTGGCAGTTCGATGCCCCGCCCCCGTTGGTTGCCGCGGCTCCAGTTGAGGCGCAAGGCTCCACCGCCCGAGCCATGGGCCAGCTGGGCCCGTTCGATCGCCTCGAGCAGCAGGGGCTCCAGGCTGGCCGCCGCTGGTGGCGCTGCCATGCCCAGCAGGGCCGCGCTCCGCTGCCAGCGCTGCAGGTGCTCCGCCAGCAGCTGCGGTCGCCCGCCTTCGACCCAGACGGTTTCAAACAGCCCATCGGCCAACTGCAGGCCGCGGTCGGCCAGGGGCAGCTGCAGCTGCTCGGGCGTGCCCCAGCGGCCATCGATCCAGGCCACGCTGCTGGGGGTTGGCATCTGGGTCATGCCAGGGCCTCCAGCAGGGGGTGCAGCTTCCAGCCCAGCTCCGCCGCTTCCGCCAGGGGATCGGAGTCGGCCACGATGCCGCAGCCGCCGTGGCAGCGCAGCTGGTCGCCCCGTAGCAGCAGGCTGCGGCTGAGGATGCTGCTGTCGAGGCTGCCGTCCCCATCGCGGCGTAGCAGCGAGCCGCAATAGGGGCCGCGGGCCACGGGTTCCAGCTCCGCCAGCCGCTGGCAGGCGCGCAGTTTGGGGGCGCCGCTGATGGAGCCCCCCGGCCAGCAGGCCCGCAGTAGGTCCACCCAGCTGCACTCGGGCCGCAGCTGGCCGGTGACCACCGACGTGAGGTGGTGCACCTGGGGGTAGCTCTCCAGGCCCACCAGCTGCGGCACATCGATCGAGCCCGGCACACACACCCGCCCCAGGTCGTTGCGCAACAGATCCACGACCATCACGTTCTCGGCCCGGTCCTTGGCGCTGCACACCAGTTCCGCCGCCTGGTCGGCATCGCCTTGGGGATCCGCCTGACGCGGGCGCGTGCCCTTGATCGGCCGGGTTTCCACGGCGCCGCCGGCGCTGAGCTGCAGAAACCGTTCCGGTGAGGCGGAGATCACCGCTTCACCGCTGGCGGCTCCGCCGGCGATCACCAGGCCGGAAAACGGGGCCGGGCAGCGGCGGCGCAGCTGTAGAAACAGCGGCAGGGCCGCTGCGGCCCCCTGGGGCCCATCCGCCGGCAGGGCGGTGCTGCAACAGGCGGTGAGGTTGGCCTGGAACAGATCGCCAGCGGCGATCAGCTCCTGCAGCAGCTCCACCCCTGCAGCGAAGGCCATGGTGTCGCTGTGCCAGCGCCAGTGCTCCGCGGCCAGGGCGGGCCAGGGGTGGTCCATCGGGGCCGGCAGCGAGGGCGGCAGGGTGGGCTGCTCCGCCTCCAGCCAACGGGCCATCGCCTCCAGCCGGCCGGGATCGTGGCCTTCGACCCACAGCTGCTGTTGCTGCAGGTCGAAGCGCAGCACCGGATCGTGGCGGGCGATCCAGAGGCTGGCCATGGCATCGGCCTTCCAGTGGCCGGCGGGCTCCACCCAGGCGGCCGCTTCGTAGCTCAGCCAACCGCACCAGTGCCCTGGCCCCAGCTGCGCCAGCCGGGCAAACGGATCGCTGGCGCCCGCCTCTCCGGGCAGGCCGCGGCAGCAGTGTTGCTCCAGGGGATCGGCCGCCAGGGTGAGCCAGCGCCCCAGGCTGGTGCCATCCCCGTCCAGCCAGATCAGCCCCTCCGGTCCCCAGCGGGCCGCCAGCGCTGCCGCCACGGCGGCGGGATCACACCACGGCAGCTGGCGCCGCTGGGTCGGCGCGCTGCTCATGGGCGCGCAGGGCCGCTGGCCAGCTCGGGGTGGCCCGCCTCGATCAGGGCGGCATCGCGGATGCGGCAGCTGTCGCAGACGCCGCAGGGCTGCGTGCCGCCGCTGTAGCAGCTCCAGGTTTGGGCGATCGGCACCCCCAGCCGCAGGGCTTCCTGCACGATGCGGGTCTTGCTCCACTCCACCAGGGGCGCCCAGAGCCGGGTGCCATGGCCTTCGCGTCCCGCCTTGCTGGCCAGGTCCGCCAGCCCTTGAAAGGCCTCCAGGTAGTCGGGCCGGCAGTCCGGGTAGCCGGAGTAATCCACCGCATTCACCCCGAGCACCAGCCGTTCGGCGCCGCGGGCCTCCGCCAGGCTGAGGCCCACGGCGCTGAACACGGTGTTGCGGCCGGGCACGTAGGTGCTGGGGATCACGCCCGCCTGCACCCCATCGCTGGGTACGGCCATGGCGGGATCGGTGAGGGCCGAGCCCCCCCAGGCCGCCAGGTTGACGGCGA
>BJHC01000034.1:8976-9617 GCA_014191535.1 Cyanobium sp.
CAGGGCATCGGCCACGGCCGCGGCGGCCTCCAGTTCGCGGCGGTGGCGCTGGCCGTAATCGAACGACAGCCCGATCACCCGCAGGCCGGCCTCCTGGGCCAGGGCGGCGGCGGTGGCGGAATCGAGCCCTCCGGAGAGCAGGGCGATGGCGGTGGGCACGGGCTCGCGGGGGGCGCCGTTCCCATGATGCCCAGCGGCGTTGCGGCTCAGCGCACCCCCAGCCATTTGTGGCTCTGCAAGCTGAGGCGCCAGCCCGGGTTCGCCTGCACAAAGCTGATGGCCAGCCGCTGGCCCTCGGGGCAGTCCCAGCCGGGTTGCAGCAGCAGGGCCGGGCCGGGTTCGCCAGGGGGGCGCTGCTCCAGGGCGGCGCCGGCCATGGCTTGGGCAAAGGCCAGATCGTCCGCCTGGTGCACCACCACCTTCAGTTCATGGCAGCGGCGCAGGGCCTCGGCGCCGGGTGGCCGGTGCGGTTTCGGCGAGAGGCTGATCCAGTGGAACTGGCCGCTCCAGGGCCCCACGCCGCTGGTTTCCAGATGCAGGGGCAGCCCGGCCGCCGCCAGGGCCGTGCAGAGGGGATCGAGCGCGTGCTCCAGCGGTTCGCCGCCGGTGAGCACCACGAAGGCGGCCCCCGCCGTGGCCGC
>BJHC01000035.1 GCA_014191535.1 Cyanobium sp.
CCGCGCCGTGCAGGAGGCCGGCGGCCTGCGTTCCACCGGGGCCGCCCTGGGCCTGTCGATCCGCACCGTGGCCCAGCTGCTCGAGGAGGGCAAGCTCGACGAGGTGGTGGCCCAGCACCGCGCCAACGCCGGCAGCCGCCCCAGTGGTGGCGGTGGCGGCGGAGATCGCCGCGGTCCGCGGCCCGAGCGCGGTGAGCGCCCCGCCAACAACCGCCCCAACCCCTTCGCCCGCCCGGCGCGCCCCGCGGCCCCCGTCGCCGAGCCCGCACCCGAATCCGAACCCGCCGCAGACGTGTCCGCCGAGGTGACCGCTGAGGCCGCCACCGAAGCCGCGCCTGAGGTCGCCACCGAGCCCGCACCCGAGCCCAGCCCCGAGGCCTGAGGCCCGCCCCGGCTGGGCGGCAGGCAGAATCCGCCCAGCCATCAGCGGTCCGAATGCCACGCGCCAGGGTTCTTTCAGGGGTTCAGCCCACCGGATCCCTGCACCTGGGCAACTGGCTGGGGGCCATCCGCAACTGGGTTGACCTGCAGGACACCCACGACACGTTCTTTTGCGTGGTGGACCTGCACGCCATCACGGTGCCCCACGACCCCGAGCGCCTGGCGGCCGACACCCGCAGCACCGCCGCCCTCTACCTGGCCTGTGGCATTGATCCGGCCAAGGCCACGGTGTTCGTGCAGAGCCACGTGCCCGCCCACAGCGAGTTGTGTTGGCTGCTGAACTGCGTCACCCCGCTGAACTGGCTGGAGCGGATGATCCAGTTCAAGGAGAAGGCCGTGAAGCAGGGCGACCAGGTGTCGGTGGGTCTGCTCGACTACCCGGTGCTGATGGCCGCCGACATCCTTCTCTATGACGCCGACCTGGTGCCGGTGGGGGAAGACCAGAAGCAGCACCTGGAGCTGGCCCGCGACATCGCCCAGCAGCGCATCAACGCCCGCTTCGCCCCCCGCGATGCCGACGGCGAGCCGATCCCGGTGCTGAAGGTGCCCGAGCCGCTGATCCTCAAGGAGGGGGCCCGGGTGATGAGCCTCACCGATGGCCGCAGCAAGATGAGCAAGAGCGACCCCAACGAGGGCTCGCGCATCAACCTGCTGGATCCGCCGGAGCTGATCACCAAGAAGGTGAAGCGCGCCAAGACCGATCCCGTGATGGGGCTGGAGTTCGGCAACCCCGAGCGCCCCGAAACCGACAACCTGCTCGGCCTTTATGCCCTGCTCAGCGGCAAGGGCCGCGAGGCCGCCGCCAGCGAATGCGCCGCCATGGGCTGGGGCAGCTTCAAGCCGCTGCTGGCGGAGGCACTGGTGGAGGCGCTGCGGCCGATCCAACAGCGCTACGCCGAGCTCAGCGCCGATCCGACCCAGCTGGATCAGGTGCTGGCCCAGGGCCGTGAACGGGCCAGCGCCGTGGCCAACGCCACCCTGGAGCGCACCCGCGCCGCCCTGGGGTTCCTGCCAACCGCCTGAAGCCGGCACCCTGAGCCGCCGAGGGGCGCCCCGGGGGCTGATCAATCCGGAAGCAAAGATAAAGGTGGCTGATCAATGAGCCCCACGGCCCCGGCGCCACCACGCCCGTGAACCAGGGGATGCACGTGCATACGCACATCGCGTCTCATTTGTCCAGCCCCCGGGGACCCCGTCTCGCCATGGGTCTCGATCGACCAGCAGGCTGCCTGCAACCGGATTCGTGTGCCGTTTGCTCCATTCCCTTCCGCTCCGCCGGGGACAGGCGTCCCCTTCCACCACCGCTGCCGCCACGGCCCTGGGCCTGCTGCTGCTGGCGGTGAGCTCCCTGGCCAGCCCCTCCCAGGGGAGCCAGCGGCGCAGCGGGGCCGAGCCTGAGCAGCGGGTCTACGCGATCACCCCCGAGCGGCAGGCGCTGCTCAACACCATCCGCTTTGCGGAAGGCACCTGGAAGCAGGGCGGCGAGGGCTACCGCACCCTCTACGGCGGCGGCCGCTTCGGCAGCCTGGCCCGCCACCCGGAGATCGTGGTCACCAAGCGCTACCGCAGCGCCGCCGCCGGGGCCTACCAATTCCTGCCCAACACCTGGCGCGAAGCCGCCGAGAAGCTGGAACTGCGCAGCTTTGATCCCCGCAGCCAGGACCAGGCCGCCCTCTACCTGGTGGACCGCCGCGGCGTGCTCGAGCAGATCGATCGCCTGGGGCTCACCCGTGAGGTGATGGCCGTGCTGGCCCGGGAGTGGGCCTCCTTCCCCAGCGTCAGCGGCGGCAGCGCCTATGGCCAGCCGGTGAAGACCCCCGAGGAGCTGGCCCGCTTCTACCGCGACAACCTCGAGAGCCTGCGGGGCTAACCCCCCTCAGGCAGGGCGACGCCCGCCACCCGCAGCATCGACGACAGGTTCCAGACCCGCATCATCAGCCGGTGCCAGGGGGCCATGGCCTCCAGGTCCACCGCCATCGGCGTGGAGCAGGCGCCCCGCAGGGCCCGGGCCGCACCGATCGCCTGCAGGCCCTCCTGCAGATCGCGGCGCAGGGATCCCTGCTCCCCGGGGGGCAGCAGCTGCTCCGGGGTGTGATCCAGCAGCACCAGCCCGCGCTGGAACCAGAACAGAAAGTCGTCGAACAGTGACTCCAGCAGCTGATCCAACAGCTGGCCTGGCTCCTGGGAGGGATCCTGGGGGGGCTCCGGCGGGAACGGAGGGACGGAGGACGCATTCACCCGCCCAGCCTAGGAAGAGCCCGAAAAGGCCTGCGTAGGATCGGGGTTGCCACCGCTCTGCCGTGACCGCCGCCCTCCTCGACACCCCGGCGATCCAGCTGCCGAAGACGAGCGAGAGCGAGCAGCTGCTGCGCATCCGCCATTCCATGAGCCACGTGATGGCCATGGCCGTGCAGCGGCTGTTCCCGAAGGCGCAGGTCACCATCGGCCCCTGGACCGAGAGCGGCTTCTACTACGACTTCGACAGCCCGGACCCCTTCACCGAGGCCGATCTCAAGGCCATCAAGAAGGAGATGATCCGGATCATCAACCAGAAGCTCCCGCTCGAACGCATCGAGGTGAGCCGCGCCGAGGCCGAGGCGCGCATCCGGGCCCAGAACGAGCCCTACAAGCTGGAGATCCTGGCGGGCATCCAGGAGCCGATCACCCTCTACACCCTCGGTGAGCAGTGGTGGGACCTCTGCGCCGGCCCCCACGTGGCCAGCACCGGCGAGCTCAACCCCAAGGCCTTTGAGCTGGAGAGCGTGGCCGGTGCCTACTGGCGCGGCGATGAGAACAACGCCCAGCTGCAGCGCATCTACGGCACCGCCTGGGAAACCCCCGAGCAGCTGGCGGAACACCAGCGCCGCAAGCAGGAGGCCCTGCGCCGCGACCACCGCCGCCTCGGCACCGACCTGGATCTGTTCTCCATCGAGGACGAAGCCGGCGCCGGCCTGGTGTTCTGGCACCCCCGCGGCGCCCGCATGCGCCTGCTGATCGAAAACCTCTGGCGCGAGCTGCACTTCGAGGCGGGCTACGAGCTGCTGTACACGCCCCACGTGGCCGACATCAGCCTCTGGAAAACCTCCGGCCACCTCGACTTCTACAGCGAGTCGATGTTCGGGCCGATGCAGGTGGACGAGCGGGAATACCAGCTCAAGCCCATGAACTGCCCGTTCCACGTGCTCACCTACGCCAGCACCCTGCGCAGCTACCGGGAGCTGCCGATCCGCTGGGCCGAGCTGGGCACCGTGTACCGCTACGAGCGCCCCGGGGTGATGCACGGCCTGATGCGCGTGCGCGGCTTCACCCAGGACGACGCCCACGTGTTCTGCCTGCCGGAGCAGATCAGCGACGAGATCCTGGCGATCCTCGATCTCACCGAACGGATCCTCTCCACCTTCGATTTCCGCCACTACGAGATCAACCTCTCCACCCGCCCGGAGAAATCGATCGGTGAGGACGCCGTGTGGGAGCTGGCCACCAAGGGCCTGATCGCGGCCCTGGAGCGCAAGGGCTGGGCCTACAAGATCGATGAGGGCGGCGGCGCCTTCTACGGCCCCAAGATCGACCTCAAGATCGAGGACGCCATCGGCCGGATGTGGCAGTGCTCCACCATCCAGCTCGATTTCAACCTGCCGGAGCGCTTCCACCTCGACTACGTGGCGGCGGACGGATCACGGCAGCGGCCGATCATGATCCACCGCGCCATCTTCGGCTCGCTGGAACGGTTCTTCGGGATCATGACCGAGAACTACGCCGGCGATTTCCCCTTCTGGCTGGCCCCTGAACAGGTGCGGCTGCTGCCGGTGACGGACGAGGTGCTGCCCTACGCCGAGCAGGTGCTCAGCCAGCTCAAGGCGGCGGGCGTGCGGGCCAGCATCGACCACTCCGGCGACCGCCTCGGCAAGCTGATCCGCAACGGCGAACAGATGAAGATCCCCGTGCTCGGGGTGATCGGTGCCAAGGAGGCGGAAAGCCAGCAGGTGAGCCTGCGCAGCCGCCGCGACGGCGACCTGGGCAGCGTGGCCGCCGAGGCGCTGCTGGCGGCCGCCACCGAGGCCAACGGCGGGCGCCTGGCGGGGCTGCCGCTGCCGGGATGACCACCCTGCTGGCCGGCGACATCGGCGGCACCAAGACACTGCTGGCCCTCTACGGCGTCGAGCACGGCGAGCTGCACCAGCGGCGCTGCGAACGCTTCGTGTCGGCCGACTGGGACGACTTCGGCGCCCTGGTGAACCACTTCCTGGCCTCCGGCCCCAGCGGGGAGCCCCGTCCGGTGAGCGCCTGCTTCGCCGTGGCGGGACCCGTGCGCGGCGGCCGCGTGCAACTCACCAACCTGCCCTGGCTGCTGGAGGAGGCTTCCCTGGCGGCGGCCTGCGGCCTGGGGACGGTGGAGCTGGTGAACGATTTCGCCGTGCTGATCTACGGCCTGCCCCACCTCAGCGACACCCAGCAGACGCCGCTGCGCCCCCGCCCCGCCGACCCCCAGGCGCCGGTGGCGATCCTCGGGGCCGGCACCGGCCTGGGGGTGGCCTTCGGCGTCCCCACCCCCCAGGGGCTGGTGGCCATGGCCAGCGAGGCGGCCCATGGCGAATTCGCCCCCCGCAGCCCCGAGGAGTGGGCCCTCAAGCAATGGCTGCAGGCCGATCTGGGGCTGCAGCGCCTCTCGATCGAGCGGGTGGTGAGCGGCACCGGCCTGGGGGAGGTGATGCGCTGGCTGCTGGCCACCGACCCCGCCGGCCCGGGCCACCCCCTGCTGGCCGCCCCCCAGCTCGATCTGCCCGCCGCCGTGGCCGCAGCCGCACAAGCGGGGGATGCCCTGGCCCTGCGGGCCCGGCAGCTGTGGCTGGGGGCCTACGGCAGCGCCGCCGGCGACCTGGCCCTGCACAGCCTCTGCCTCGGGGGCCTGTGGGTGGGGGGCGGCACCGCCGCCAAACAGCTGCCGCAGCTGCAGTCGGCCGCCTTCCTGGAGCCCTTCCTGGCCAAGGGCCGGCTCAGCGCCGTGGTGCAGCAGGTGCCGGTGATGGCCCTCACCGATCCGGAGGCGGGCCTGTTCAGCGCCGCCTGCCGCGCCCGCACCCTGCTGGGCTGGATGGGACACTGACCCTCAGCAGAACAGACCGCATGGTCCGCCCCCGCATCGGCCAGGGGGTTGTGGTGAACGTCCCCGCCACGACAGCCAACCTGGGCCCGGGCTTTGATTGCCTCGGCGCCGCCCTCGAGCTGAACAACCGCTTCGAGATGCGCTGCATCGAAGGGGATGGCGAGCGCTTTGAACTGGTGATCGAGGGGCGCGAGGGGGCTCACCTGCGCGGCGGCCCCGACAACCTCGTGTACCGCGCCGCCCAGCGGGTGTGGAAGGAGGCCGGCGAGGATCCGATCGCCGTGGAGGCCCGCGTGCGCCTGGCGGTGCCGCCGGCCCGGGGCCTGGGCAGCAGCGCCACGGCGATCGTGGCGGGCCTGATGGGGGCCAACGCCCTGATCGGTGAGCCCCTCAGCCGCGAGAAGCTGCTGGAGCTGGCCATCGACATCGAGGGCCACCCCGACAACGTGGTGCCTTCGCTGTTGGGGGGCCTGTGCATGACCGCCAAGGCCGCCTCCCACCGCTGGCGCGTGGTGCGCTGCGAATGGTCGTCGGAGGTGGTGGCGGTGGTGGCGATCCCGGCGATCCGCCTGTCCACCAGCGAAGCGCGGCGGGTGATGCCCAAGGCGATCTCGATCCCCGATGCCGTCACCAACCTCGGCTCCCTCACCCTGCTGCTGCAGGGGTTGCGCACCGGCAACGGCGACCTGATCGCCGATGGCATGCACGACCGCATCCACGAGCCCTACCGCTGGGGCCTGATCCAGGGGGGCAGTGCCGTGCGCCAGGCGGCCATTGCCGCCGGGGCCTGGGGGGCGGTGATCAGCGGTGCCGGCCCCAGCATCCTGGCCCTCACCAACCGCACCGTGGCCGGCGCCGTCAGCCGCGCCATGGTGAGCACGTGGGAAAAGGAGGGGGTGGCCTCCCGGGCGGAGGTGCTGCAACTGCAGCAGATCGGCAGCCGCTGGAAACCCCTGGAAGACTGAGTATTTCTACCCACGCAGAAATACCCAGCTGCTAGATTCACTGTCTCAAGCGCAACCTGTTGAGACAGGTGCCGCGAGGCCCGTTGAGCTGAGGTCGTGATGGACGCCAACCTGCCTGCGATGGCCGCGTCCAGCCTCAATGCGATCGGTTCCAACGGCTTCCCTTGGCTCAGCCTGATCACCCTGCTGCCGGCGGCCGTGGCGCCGCTGCTGATGCTGCTGCCCGGTGATGGCAACGACCCGAAACTGCCCCGCAGCATCGCCCTGGCCACCCTGCTGGCCGACCTGGTGCTGATGCTGGTGGCCTTCAGCCAGCACTACGACGGCTCCATCGCCGGCCTGCAGCTGGTGGAACGCTTCGCCTGGGTGCCCGCCATCGGCCTGGAGTGGTCGCTGGCGGCCGATGGCCTCTCCACCCCACTGGTGGTGCTCTCCGGCCTGGTGACCCTGCTCTCCGTGGCCGCCAGCTGGAACATCCAGAAGAAAACCCGCCTCTACTTCGCCCTGCTGCTGCTGCAGGCCTCGGCCCAGGCGCTGGTGTTCCTCTCCCAGGACTTCCTGCTGTTCTTCCTGGCCTGGGAACTGGAGCTGGTGCCCGTGTACTTGCTGATCGCCATCTGGGGCGGCCAGCAGCGCCAGTACGCCGCCACCAAGTTCATCCTCTACACGGCTACCGCCTCGCTGCTGATCCTGGTGAGCGGCCTGGCCCTGGCCCTGAATGGCCCCTTCACCCTCAACCTCTCCGAGCTGATCGCCCGCTCCCCCGGCGGCACCTTCGGAGTGCTCTGTTATCTGGGCTTCCTGGTGGGCTTCGGCGTGAAGCTGCCGATGTTCCCCCTGCACACCTGGCTGCCCGACGCCCACGGTGAAGCCAACGCGCCGGTGTCGATGCTGCTGGCGGGGGTGCTGCTGAAGATGGGCGGCTACGCCCTGCTGCGCTTCAACGTGCAGATGCTGCCGGAGGCGCACCTGCAGCTGGCCCCGGCCCTGATCGTGCTGGGGATCGTCAACATCGTCTACGGCGCCCTCAACGCCTTCGCCCAGGACAACGTCAAGCGGCGCATCGCCTGCAGCTCCGTGAGCCACATGGGCTTCGTGTTGCTGGGCATCGGCGCCGTGGACAGCCTCGGCCTCAGCGGCGCCATGTTGCAGATGATCAGCCACGGCCTGATCGCCGCCGCCATGTTCTTCGTGACCGGCGTCTTCTACGAGCGCACCAAAACCCTCTCGATCCCCAACATGGGCGGCCTGGCCAAGGTGCTGCCGATCACCTTCGCCTTCTTCCTGGCCAGCTCCCTGGCCTCCCTGGCCCTGCCGGGCATGAGCGGCTTCGTGAGCGAGATCACCGTGTTCCTCGGCCTCACCAGCAACGACGCCTTCACCGTGGGCTTCCGGGTGATCGCCGTGGTGCTGGCGGCCATCGGTGTGGTGCTCACCCCCGTTTACCTGCTCAGCCTCTGCCGGCGGGTGTTCTTCGGCCCCCGCATCCCCGCCCTGGCGGTGGTGGGCGACATGAAACCGCGGGAGCTGGTGATCGGCCTCACCCTGCTGGTGCCCACGCTGGTGATCGGCTTCTGGCCCCGCATCGCCATCGACCTCTACGAAGCCAGCACCACCGCCCTGGCCTCCGACCTGGCCCGGCACACCGTGGTGGCCCTTCGGCTACCCGCCCTCGGCTGAACAGCGGCGTCGGGGTCCCGTCGGTTGGAATGGCTCCAGCCCCTGTGAGCCTCGATGGTTGCCAGCCTTCCGGAAATCCTGCGCGGTGAGGGTCTGCCCCGCTACGAGGCGATCACCCCGGAGGCCGTCAGCGCCCACATCCCGGAGCTGATCACCGAGCTGGCGGCGGAACTGGAGGCCCTCGAACAGGGCCTGGAGCAGCAGCTGGCCGGCGGCGCCCCCCTGGGCTGGAGCGCCGTGATGGATCCGCTGCAGCGGCTCGGTGAACGGCTGCGCTGGAGCTGGGGGGTGGTGAGCCACCTCAACGGCGTCTGCAACAGCCCCGAACTGCGGGAAGCCCATGCCGCCCAACAGGCGGCGGTGGTGGCCTTCGGCAACCGTGCCGGCCAGAGCCAGGTGATCTACCGGGCCCTCGAGCGCCTGCAACAGCAGGCGGAAGCCGGCGGCGCCCACGGCCTCGATGGCGCCCAGCGGCGCCTCCTGGCGGCGGAACTGCGCGACATGCAGCTGCGGGGCGTGGGGCTGCGGGGCGCCGAGCAGGAGGCCTTCAACGCCGCCAGCCAGGAGCTGGCCGAACTCTCCACCCGCTTCGGCAACCAGGTGCTCGATGCCACCAACGGTTGGACCCTGCGCCTCAGCGACCCGGCGGAGGTGGAGGGGCTGCCCGCCAGCCTGCTGGATCAGCTGGCCCAGGCCGCCCGCGGCGCCGGCGATGAAGAGGCCAGTGGTGCAGCGGGCCCCTGGCTGCTGGGGCTCGACATGCCCCGCTACGCCCCGTTCATGAAATACAGCCGCCGCCGCGACCTGCGCGAGCGGGTGTACAAGGCCCACGTGAGCCGTGCCTCCGGCCAGGGCGAGGCCAGCGCGGACGACGGCGGTGCCGCCGAGCGCAACAACTGGCCCCTGATCGAGCGCATCCTCACCCTGCGGGGGGAGCAGGCCCGCCGCCTGGGCTACGCCAACTGGGCCGAGGTGAGCCTGGCCGCCAAGATGGCCGACTCCGAGGCCGCCGTGGAGGGCCTGCTGGAGGAGCTGCGGGCCGCCGCCCACCCCGTGGCCCAGGCGGAACTGCAGGCCCTGCGCGACTGTGCCCGCCGCCACGGGGCGCCGGAGGCCGATGACCTGCAGCCCTGGGATGTGACCTTCTGGGCCGAGGTGCTGCGCCAGGAGAGCTTCGAG
>BJHC01000036.1 GCA_014191535.1 Cyanobium sp.
ACTGATGCAGGTGAGCCCGGACGGCACCGTGCCGCCGCATCTGATGGATCGACTGCGGCAGGCGGAGGCCGATGCGGCGGCGGCGCAGCGGCGGCAGAGCCGCGAGACCCCGCCTGCCCAAAACCGCTCACCCCAGCCAGGCCCCCGATCCGGCGGTGGCGGCCGCACCACACCGCGGGGCAATGGCCAGCGCCGGGCGCCGGCCAGCAGCGAGGAGCTGGAGCTCTACAGCGCCTTCCAGGATCTGCTGCACCTGGAAAGCGATGCGCTGGCGGACGGAGAGACCGCATCACCGACGGCACAGCCCCCCCGCCGGGCGGACGATCGGCTGCGGACGCGACCGGCGGAGCGCCCCCGCCGTGGCGCGGACTGAACGACACGCGGGCGGCGCCGCCAGGGCACGGCCGAGCACAACGGAACCCCTGGGGGTGCAACCCACCAGAGGCCGTTGCGGAGGCGCCGCGTTGTCGTCCTTGCCGCGTCTCCGTCTTTGGTCTGGCACTGGTGCCGCGCGCCGTGCCATAACCCGGCGCTAACGCATCAGGCCACGGCCACGGCCGCGGTGGCGCGGCGGCGCCGGCCCAGGGGCTCGATCCAGTCGACCAGCACCTGACGGTGCTGCATCACCCGAGTGGGGATGCGGCAGCCCAGGTTGATCTGGCCCTCGTCCACCAGGCGCCCCAGTCGGATGGCCAGGGCCTCCTCATGGCGGGCAAACGCCCCCTGCTGGGCGGCGACCCAGGCCATCTCCCGCTCCGTGATCACTCCGCTGGTGAGCGACTCCAGAAAGACCTCTCCGAGGGTCATGAGAAACGTGTAACAAAGTCGTTACATGATGCCGCAGCTCCTTGCGGACCGCGGCGCTCCAACCCGAACCCAGCCAAACCCGACCCGCCGGGGGCAACCGGCCGACTCGCCACGGCAGTACACCTGAACTAGCCTGCGGTCGTTCCAGGTGCGCCGCCGTGGCTTCGCGTGTTCCCCGCTCCACCCCAGCCAGCACGCGCGAGCCCGCCAACACCGGCGACCACCAGCTGATCGGCGGCCTGCGCCCCGAGCGCCAGCCCCTGCGGCTGCCCCTGGCGGGGGCGAGTGTGGCGGCCGGGTTCCCCAGCCCCGCCGACGACTACATCGAGGTGGGGCTCGACCTGAACGAGCTGCTGATCCGCCACCCCAGCAGCACCTTCTTTCTGCGGGTGAGCGGCGATTCGATGCTGGATGCCGGCATCCAGCACGGTGATCTGCTGGTGGTGGACCGCAGCCTGGAGGCCCGGCCGGGGCTGATCGTGGTGGCGGTGCTGGATGGGGCCTTCACCCTCAAACGGCTGGCGCGGCACCGCGGCCGGCTGCGGCTGGAGGCGGCCAACAGCGCCTATCCGCCCCTGGAGCTGCACCAGTGCGGCGACGTGCAGATCTGGGGGGTGGCCATCCACGTGATTCACCCGCTGGGGCGCCATGGCTGACGCCATCGCCCTGATCGATGCCAACAACTTCTATGCCAGCTGCGAGCAGGCCCTCGACCCGGCGCTGCTGGGGCGGCCCGTGGTGGTGCTCTCCAACAACGACGGCTGCGTGGTGTCCCGCAGCAGCGAAGCCCGTCAACTGGGGATCGCCATGGGCAGGCCCTACTTCCAGATCGCCGCCCAACTGGCGCGCCACGGCGTGGTGGTGCGCAGCTCCAACTACGCCCTCTACGGCGACATGAGCCAACGGCTGATGAGCAGCCTGGAGCCCTACGTGACGGAGCTGGAGGTGTATTCCATCGATGAAGCCTTCGCCCGGCTGCCCCGCCCCCGCCACAGCGATCTGAACCGCTGGGCCAGCGCCCTGCGCAGCCGCGTGCGCCACAACCTCGGCCTGCCGATCGCCATCGGCCTGGCCCCCAGCAAGGTGCTGGCCAAACTGGCCAACCATGTGGCCAAGGCCGACAGCCACCACGCGGGGGTGTTCGACCTGGGGGCCACGGCCGACCCCACCCCCTGGCTGGAGCAGACCCCCGTGGAGGAGGTGTGGGGGGTGGGGCGGCAGCTGAGCCGCTGGTGCCGGCTGCGGGGCATCGCCAACGCCCGCCAACTGCGGGACATGCCCAGCGGCGAGCTGCGGGCCAAGGCGGGGGTGGTGGGGGTGCGGCTGCAGCTGGAACTGCAGGGTCTGAGCTGCCTCCCCCTGGAGGAGGCCCCCGCGGCCAAGCGGGAAACCTGCGTCAGCCGCAGCTTCAGCCAACCGATCAGCACCGAAACGGAGCTGCGGCAGGCGGTGGCCAGCTATGTGGTGCGGGCGGCGGAAAAGCTGCGCCGCCAGGGCCAGCGGGCCGGGCGGATCACGGTGTTCGCCCGCACCAGCCCCTTCGCCCCCGGCTTCTACAGCCAGGCCGCCAGCACGGTGCTGCCCCTGGCCAGCAACGACACCGCCGTGCTGCTGCAGGCCGCCCTGCGGCTCGTGCCCGGCCTGTTCCGCCCCCACAAGCGTTTCGCCAAGGCGGGGGTGCTGCTGCAGGAGCTGCAACCGGAACAGCAGCTGCAGCATCACCTGCTGGCACCGCTGACGCCGGAGCACCAGGCCCGGCGGGAGGCGCTGATGCAGCGCATCGATGGCCTCAACCGCCGCTACGGCCGGGGCTGCGTGCAATGGGGGGCCTGTGGCCTAGACCCCGCCTGGGCGATGCGGCGCGAACGGCTCTCCCGGGCGGCCACCACCCGCTTCAGCGATCTCCCCACCGCCTGGGCGCGGTGAGCCGCAGGCCCGCTCAGGGCTGGCCGTATTTCTGCAGCGCCAGCTTGGTGCAGCTGTTCTTGGCCTGGGTGATGCTCTGCTGGCTGAAGATCTTCTGCACCACGCAGGTGCAGGTGAAGTCGACCATGCCCTCCGGCGGCACCTTGCCGGCCTTCTCGAAATCGGCCTGCATGGCGGCGGAGCACTTGTTGTAGATCAGCTGCTCGATCATCCCGGCCCGGACCAGGGGGGGCTGACCGAGGGCTGCACAGCCCACGACGGCGAAAGCAGCGGTAGCGGTCCAGGACCGGAGGGGCGACCGCGAGGGCAAGAACAACGACAGGGAAGGCATGCAGGCCGATTCTGACCTCAGCGGGCCGGTTTGGAGCGCTGCACTCAGGCCGGCAGGGAATCCAGGGGGGCGGAATCGCCGACGTCCTCGCGCTGGCGCAGCACATCCTCATAGCCGGCGCGGCGCTGGTCGTCGAGGTGGCTGATGTGCTGGCGCTCGTTGTAATAGAGCTCCTGGAAGCGCAGGGCATCGCTGTTCAGCTCGGCGAACATGGCGTCGATGCGGGTCTCCATGTCGAGGCCGGCGGGTGCGGTGGCGCTGTCCTCCTCCAGCAGCCGGGCGATGCAGCGCTCCAGGGTTTCCAGCCGCTGGGTACCCCAGGCGTTGAGCAGATGGCGACAGCGCTTGAGGCTGCGCTGGCGCTCCAAGGCCGCCGTGGCACCGCGCAACTGCAGCTGGGGATTGGCCAGGGAGAGCCGTTGCACATCGGAGGGCTCCAGCAGGGGGGTGAGACGCCCCAGCAGGTCGGGCTGGGCCATCAACAGCTGATCGGAGAGCAGCCGCGGCAGGTCGAGATCCGCCAGGTCGCTGCCGGTGTCGACGCCGCGGTTCACCGCCTCCAGGCGCCCCGCCCCCAGGTTGTCCTCCTCGAGGGCACTGATGGAGGCCCAGAGCTGGCGATGGTGCGCAATGGCGAAGTCATCAAGCTCGCGGCGGCGCAGCTCGGCCCGGATGGCGCCGCGGTGGAGGGGGCAGTGCAGGTAGAGCCGCAGCAGCTCCGCCTCCGCACGCTCCCGCAGGCCCGCCTCGCCGGGCTGCTCCCAGCGCTGGGAGCGGCCATGCCAGCGCTGGCCCTTCACCTGCTGGCGCAGGTCGTCCTCCAGCTGCAGGGCCAGCCGCGCCTGGCCGCCGCTGAGGCGCTCGGCCACCTGTTGCAGATAGCGGGAGCGCACGGCGCTGGCGGGCAGCTTGCCCAGCAGCACCACCAGATCGCTCACCGCCTGCTGGAACTGGTCGGAGCGGGCCAGATCGCGGCCCTCGAGCACCTGATCGATCTGCCAGTCGAGCCACACCGGGGCCTGATCCAGCAGGGAGCGGTAATCGCCGGCGCCGTGCTCCTTGAGGAACTCGTCAGGGTCCTTGCCGGCGGGGAGCTGCAGCACCCGCAGCTCCAGCTGGCCCTGCAGGGCGAGCTGCTCCACCTCACCGATGGCCCGCTGGGCGGCGCGCACGCCGGCGCGGTCGGTGTCGAAGTTGAGGATCAGCCGTTTGCTGTCGCAGCAGCGGCAGAGCTGGGTGATCTGCTGGCTGCTCAGGGCGGTGCCCAGGGCCGCCACGGCGTTGGTGATGCCGGCGGCATGCAGGGCGATCACATCGAAATAGCCCTCCACCACCACGGCGCGGTCGTCCTTGCGGATGGCGTTCACGGCCTTGTCCAGACCGAACAGGTGCTTGCCCTTCTCGAACACCTCCGTTTCCGGGGAGTTGAGGTATTTGGGCTCGGCCCCATCGAGGCTGCGGCCACCGAAACCGATGATCCGCCCCTGGCGATCACAGATGGGCACCATCACGCGATGGCGGAAGCGGTCGTAGTAACCGCGGCTGTCGGTGGCGCTGCTGCCCTTACGGGGCACCACCAGGCCGGCGGCCTCCAGCAACTCCGGGGCCAGGCCCTCCACCTGGTGCAGGTGGTTGAACAGGCCATCCCAGCGCTCGGGGGCGTAGCCGAGCCCGAAGCTCTCCAGGGTGGTTTCACTGAGGCCGCGCTGCTCCCGCAGGTAGGCCAGGGCGGAGGCCCCCTCGGGGCTGCGCAACTGGGAGCGGAACCAGCCCGCCGCCAGGGCCAGGGCCTTGTGCAGCTGATCACGGCGGGAGAGCTGCTGGCGCAGGCGCTCCTGCTGGGGACCCTCCAGGGTCTCCACCGGCAGCTGGTATTTGCGCGCCAGCTCCAGCACCACATCGCTGAAGCTCTGGCGCTGCAGCTCCATCAGGAACTTGATGGAATTGCCGCCGGCCCCGCAGGAGAAGCAGTAGTAGAACTGCTTGGCCGGTGACACCGTCATCGACGGCGATTTGTCGTCGTGGAAGGGACAGATCCCGACGAATTCCCGCCCCTTCTTCTTGAGCACCACGTGCTCACCCACCACGTCGACGATGTCAGCGCGTTCCTTGACGGCCTCGATCGTGCGGGGGTGGAGGCGGGGAGCTGACACGCTGCGCGCTCGGGTGCGGCTTCAGGATGGCAGGGCTGCCCTGTGGATGCTGTCCAGCGCGCTGAGTTTCAGCCTGATGGGGGTGTGCGTGAAGGCGCTGGGGGGGCGGATCCCCGTGGGGGAGGTGGTGCTGGCCCGCTCCGCCGTGAGCCTGGTGCTGAGCGTGGCGATGCTGCGGCAGGCGGGGCTGAACCCCTGGGGGGAACGGCGGGGACTGCTGGTGCTGCGGGGGGTGATCGGCACCGGCGCCCTGCTGTGCGTGTTCGCAGCCCTGGCCCAGCTGCCCCTGGCGCCGGCCACGGTGCTGCAGTACCTGCAGCCCACCTTCACCGCCGTGCTGGCCTGGCTGGTGCTGCGGGAGCGGATTGGGCTGCGCATGCTGCTGGCGGCGCTGCTGGGCTGGCTGGCGGTGCTGGCGCTGAGCAACCCCAACGAGCTGATGGCGCTGCTGGGGCCCCTGGGCCGCTGGCTGGGGCAGCGGCAGCAACCGCTGCCCTGGGAGGGGGTGCTGCTGGCCATCGCCGGAGCCCTGCTGTCGGCCTGTGCCTACGTGAGCGTGCGGGCCCTGGGCCGCACGGAGCACCCACTGGTGATCGTGTTCTATTTCCCCCTGGTGGGCCTGGTGCTCACCCTGCCGCTGGTGGCCCTGCAGCCGGTGTGGCCCACCGCCTGGGAAGTGCTGGCCCTGGTGGGGGTGGGCCTGTTCACCCAGCTCGGGCAGATCGGGGTGACCAAGGGGCTGCTGGGGATGCCGGCGGGCCGGGCCACGGCGATGAGCTACGGCCAGGTGCCGCTGGCGGCGCTGTGGGGCTGGTGGTTCTTCCGCGAGCCACTGGATCCCGACACCGCCGTGGCGGCGGGGCTGGTGCTGGCGGCCACGCTGCTGAGCCTCAGGCGCTCTCCCCCTTCAGGGGCAGCGGATCGATGATCCAGTCCTGGGTGGCGCCGTCGGCGCTGCCGGTGGGGCGGGCCAGGCGCCAGCTCTGGCCGCGCTCGCCCCGCTGCAGGTAGAGGTCGAAGGCGCTGTCCACACGGATCGGGTCATCCGCCAGGCGCCAGTCGAAGCGACCGGTGAGATGCAGGCCGCGGTTGCCGCCGATCTGCAGGCCCTGCTGGGATTCCACCCGCACCCGGCTCACCTGGGGCGGGCCGGAGGCCGCCAGGCTGAGGGCATCGGCGATCGAGCGCTGGGTGAGGTCGATCTGCAGGGCCAGGGCCGAGAGCAGCACCTTCTGGGAGGGCTGCCCCAGCCCCATGCAGGCGCTGAGGCTGCAGACCAGCACCACACTGCAGAACAGCGCCGCGGCGCGGCGCAGCCCCAGGGCGATGCGGGACAGCAGGGTTGTCGGACCGGGCAGCATGGGGGGCAGAACGCGTGCTCCCATGATCGGCTGGCTGCAAGGGCAACTCGCCGATCGCTGGCAGCAGGCCAGCCGCCACGGGGTGCTGCTGGTGGTGGCCGGGGTGGGCTACGAGCTGTTGCTGGCCCGTCGCCACTGGGAACAGCTGCCCGCGGGCAGCCCGGCGCTCACCCTGCACGTGCATCAGGTGATCCGCGAGGACAGCTGGACCCTCTACGGCTTCGACAGCCGCGCCAACCGCGATCTGTTCCGGGAACTGGTGGCCGTGAGCGGCGTGGGCCCCCAGATGGCCCTGGGGCTGCTGGGGCAGCTGAGCGCCGAGGAGCTGGTGCGGGCCATCGTGCAGGCGGACCTGCGGCTGCTCTGCCAGGCCCCCGGGGTGGGCAAACGCACGGCGGAACGGCTGTCGGTGGAGCTGCGCACCCGGCTGCAGGAGCGCTTCGGCGCCAGCCTGGCCCTGACGGAGGCGGAGCTGGCGGCGGATGATCTGGCCTTCGGCGCCGATGGGGCCGGCGACAGCGCGGCCCTGGCGGGGGTGCGCGATGAGCTGCAGCTGACCCTGACGGCCCTGGGCTACGAACCCCTGGAGATCAACCGGGCCCTGCGGGCGGTGGCCCAGCTGGGCCAGGCCGCCGCCGGCGATGGTGAGGCCTGGCTGCGGGAGAGCCTGCGCTGGCTGTCCCGGGGGGAAGCGGCCTGAGGGGCCAGGCGGCAGGCGCCCTGAACGGAGGGCTGACCCCGAGGCGGTAAGTTGGTTGTTTGCACCGTCAGGGCCCGACGCCGCGCATGTCGCTCGACACCACCAAGAAGCAGGAACTGATCAACACCCATCAGACCCATGGCACCGACACCGGTTCCGTGGAAGTGCAGGTGGCGATGCTGAGCGAGCGCATCAGCAAGCTGAGCGGCCATCTGCAGAACAACATCCACGACTTCTCCTCCCGCCAGGGCCTGCTGAAGATGATCGGTCGCCGCAAGCGGCTGCTCAGCTACCTGCGCAGCAACAGCGAGCAGCGCTACTCCACCCTGATCCAGAAGCTGGGCATCCGCGGCTGATATGGGCGGGAAGGGGAACGGCCGCGCCCGCCAGGGCAGCGGCGGCATCGCGCCCAGCACCCCGTCCCGTCCGGTCCGGCCCGCCAGCGGTGCTGCGGGCGGACGGCAACAGGGCATTCCACCGGCCGTGGCCAATCGCATGGCCCGGCGGGTGGCCCTGGCCACAGGCATCCCCACGGTCCTGGGGATGGCCAGTTTCATCGTCAGCTATGTGGTGGTGAGCCGGGGGCTGCTGGATATCCCTCCGGTCGCCACCTTGATCACCTCGGGCGCCTTCTTCCTGTTGGGGCTGGTGGGCCTCAGCTACGGGGTGCTCTCCGCCAGCTGGGAAGAGGCGCCTGGCAGCCTGTTGGGCTTTGAGCAGATCGGCGTGAACATCGGCCGCCTGCGCAGTTCGTTCAAGCGGCCACCAGCGGCGAGCTGAGCCGGGCCTGGAATGCCTGGGCTTCGAGGCTGCTGAGGGCGGCCAGGCTGTCGCGCACGCAGAACTGGTGCCCCAGGCGCACGTAGCGCACCTGGTCGCCGAGGCGCACCATCGCCACCACGGGCACCCGCACCCCCGCTTCGTCCTTCTCGGTGCGGTGCTGGGTGAGACATTCCCGCAACTTGTGCTGCACGGCGATGTCGCTGGCCTGCTGGGCCTCCAGCTCCACCATCAGCACCTGCAGCTGGTCGATCACGCGGCAGTCGTCGACGATCAACTGCACCTGGTCGTCGCCGCGACGGTCGACGGAGGCCCAGATCAACAGGCGGGCATCCACCATCAAGTGATCCGCCAGGCGGGCGTAGGTCTTGGGGAAGACCACCGCCTCACAACTGCCGCTGAGGTCTTCGAGCTGCAGCACCGCCATGCGATCACCCTTGCGGGTGGTCACGGGCCGCAGGCCCGACACCATGCCCACCACGCTGACGCGGGCCTTGTCGTTGAGCTCCTCGAGGCTGCCGAGGCCCACCGGGGAGAGCAGCTGCACCGGCCGGGTGAGCTGCTTGAGGGGATGGTCGGAGAGGTAGAAGCCCACCAGCTCCTTCTCCAGGCGCAGCTTCTCGGTGGGGGGATAGTCCGGCACGGGAGCCGCCTTGGGGGCGGTGCTGATGTCAGCGCTGCCATCGCCGCCGGCGGCGTCGGAACTGGCCGTGGCCGCGGCCATCAGATCGAACAGGTTGCCCTGGCCGCTGGCCCGATCACGGGCGCGGGAGGCGGCCCAATCGACGATCAGATCCAGATCGGCCATCAGCTGGGCGCGGTTGGCACCGGGCTCCAGGCCATCGAGGGCGCCGCAGTGGATGAGTGATTCCAACGAGCGGCGGTTGAGGGTGCTGCCGGGGATGCGGTCGCAGAGGTCCGCCAGGGAGCGGAACGGGCCGTCGCTGCTGCGGGCCTCCAGCAGGGCGCGGATGGCGCCATCGCCGAGGTTGCGCACCGCGGAGAGGCCAAACAGGATGCGATCCCCCACGGGGGTGAAGTCGATGCCGGAGGCGTTCACATCCGGCGGCATCACCTCGATGCCCATGGCGTTGCAGTTGGCGATGTAGCGCTGCACCTTGTCGGTGGTGCCGGCATTCACCGTGAGCAGGGCGGCCATGTAGGCCACCGGGTAGTGGGCCTTGAGGTAGGCGGTCTGGTACGTCACCGCGCCATAGGCGGTGGAATGGCTCTTGTTGAAGCAGTATTCGGCGAACAGCACCA
>BJHC01000037.1 GCA_014191535.1 Cyanobium sp.
GGCGGCATCCGCCTCCACCTGCAAACCCGCCGGCGCCAGGGGGGAAAGGCTGATCACGGGGATACGGCCACGGCTTTCGCCTGCTCCGGCACCGAGCCTGGCCCAAGCCCGGCAAGGGCCGCCAGCTGGCCGTAGGGGCGCAGCTGGGTGCCGCGGTAGTAGTGGCGCAGGATTGCCGCAAAGCTCTCCCCCTGGCGGGCCAGACCCAGGGCGCCCCACTGGCTCATGCCGATGCCATGGCCGTAGCCGCGGCCCACGGCCACCAGCTGCAGCACCTCCAGCGTGGGGGTGGCGGGCGGCGGCAGGGTCAAGGCGGGCAGAGGGGGCAGGGTGACGGCCGCCAAGGGGGCCTCCGCTTGGGGGGCCACCATCGGCACCAGCTCGAAGCGCACCCAGGTGCTCTTGAGCCCCAGGCGGCTGCGCAATTGGGCACCACTGAGCAGCAGCTGGCCGGAGGGGCCCAGCACCCGGGCCTGGCGCACCCGGCCCGTGGCGGTGGTGGACACCACCTCAATGGCCGTGACGGCCTCCAGTTCCGGGAAGGCACGGCCCAGCAGAGCCGCATCCAGTGGCTGGCGCCAGTCGCGCACCGGCGACTCCCGGTCGAAATCAGGCACGCTCACTAAGTAGGGCAGTTGGCGGGGCCACAGCTGACCGCTGCTCTCGGTGGCGCTGCCCGCACTGCTGCTGTGGAACACCGCATCGATCAGGGCGTCGTCGTAGGTGAGCACCAGGCCGCGGGTGCCCTCCACCGCGGCCCGGGTGGAGGGGGTTTCCGCCTCCACGCCCTTGTACACCTGGCTGGCGGTGGTGGCCTGCAGATCAAACAGCGCGGCCGGCTTGCGGGCCTTGAGGGCATAGGTGCGCGCCGCCACCGCTTGCGCCCGCAGCGCCTCCAGGGGCCAGCTCGCCGGCATTTCACTGCCCACCACGCTGGGGAGATAGGTCTCCAGCGGCACATGGTTCACCACCTGCAGCTGCCCGGCCTCCAGCCGCAGCTGCAGCCGGCCGCGGTAGCGGCGCTGCTGCAGCCAGAGGCCGGGATCCGGCTCCGCCGCCGCGGGCATGGCCTCCAGCCACAGCTCCCGAGCGATCAGCTCCTCCGGTGTCGCGGCGGGCGTGGACTGCACCAGCGGCTCAGGCGGGTTGGCCTCGGGCAGGGCCCGCAGACGCAGCCAACCCTGCTGCAGGTCCACATGGAGACGAGGCAGACCGCGCTCCGCCGGCAGTTCCAACAGCAACCGGCCCTGGCCATCCCGCACCCGCACCCCGGCGGCGGCCGCCGGGGTGCGCAGCTGGGCAGCGGCCCCCTGCTGCAGCAACACCCGCAGCTGGGGCTCACGGCTGGCCATGGCCTGGGGACCGGCCTGGGCACCGGCCTGGGGCTGGCGCGTGCCGGCCCGCACCGCGGCGGGCAGCACCGCGACCCCAGCGAGCGCCAGGGCCCCCAAGGGGGCGAGACAGCCCAACGCGGAGGGCAGCGGGCAACGCATGAAACCGCCAATCAGGCCTGGCAGGCCATTGTGACGACCCGCCCGGAGGGGCGCCAGCCCCGACGTGGCACGATCAGCTCAGTGAGACCGGGGTTGCGCCGGCCGTGCAGGTCACCTTCCTCGGCACCAGTTCCGGCGTTCCCACCCGGGGCCGCAACGTGTCTTCGGTGGCGCTGCGGCTGCCGCAACGGGCCGAGCTGTGGCTGTTCGACTGCGGCGAGGGCACCCAGCACCAGTTCCTGCGCAGCGAGCTGCGGGTGAGCCAGCTGAGCCGGATCTTCATCACCCACATGCACGGCGACCACGTGTTCGGCCTGCCGGGGCTGCTGGCGAGCCTGGGGCTGGCGGGCACCTGCAGCGGCATCGACCTCTATGGCCCCGACCCCCTGCGCGATTACCTCGAAGGGGTGCTGCGCACCTCCTCCACCCGCATCGGCTACCCCCTGCGCACCCACCGGGTGAAGCAAGCGGCCCACAGCGGTGCGGTGCTGCTGGAGGACGACGACCTGGTGGTGCGCTGCACCCCCCTCACCCATCGGGTGCCGGCCTTCGCCTATCGGGTGGATCAGCGCCCGCGCCCGGGGCGCTTCGATGTGGAGCAGGCCCGGGCCCTGGGCATCCCCCCGGGGCCGATCTACGCCCAGCTCAAGGCCGGGCAGACGGTGACCCTCGACGACGGGCGCATCATCAACGGGGCCCAGCTCTGCGGGCCGCCACGGCCCGGCAGCAGCGTGGTGTACTGCACCGACACGGTGTTCTGCGAAGCGGCGGTGGAGCTGGCCCGCGGGGCCGATCTGCTGATCCACGAGAGCACCTTCGCCCATGCCGAGGCGGAGATGGCCATCGCCCGCCAGCACTCCACCAGCACCATGGCCGCCCAGACCGCGCTGGCTGCGGGGGTGAAACAGCTGATGCTCACCCACCTCAGCCCCCGCTACATGCCGGGCAACCCCGTGACCCCGGACGACCTGCTGGCGGAAGCACGGGCGATCTTCCCCAACACCGAACTGGCGAAGGACTTCCTGACCCTGGAGCTGAGCCCCGCCGAAGCCTGAGGCTGCAACAGTTCGTGAGTGCCTGAGCCCGGGGCAACCAGCCGGCCCATTGGCCGTGATACAAGGGCTCTGGCGCGGTCTCTACCGCCACGTTGCCGGCTTTTTCGATGGCCTCTTTCTTCTCCTCTGCCCTCCGGACCCTGGCCCGGTTGCTGGTCCTCCCCCTGGCGCTGCTGCTGGGTCTGGCCGGCCCGGTCCAGGCGGCCCAGTGGACCGCTGAACAGCTCACCGTTACCGCCAATCCCGAGGGCGCCCAGGTGAGCTTCAGCGAACAGGAGGTCAAGGCCGGTCGCAAGATCTTCAACAGCAGCTGCGGCGAGTGCCACGCCGGTGGCATCACCAAGACCAACCAAAACGTGGGCCTCGATCCCGAGACCCTGGCCCTGGCCACCCCGGCGCGCGACAACGTCGATGCCCTGGTGGACTACATGAAGGACCCCACCAGCTACGACGGTGAATACAGCATTGCCGACGTGCACCCGAGCATCCGCAGCAGCGACGTGTTCGTGAAAATGCGCGACCTCAGCGATGAAGACCTGCGCCTGATGGCTGGATTCATCCTGGTGGCCCCCAAGGTGCAAGGCCAGCAGTGGGGCGGCGGCAAGATCTACTTCTGATCCCAACGGCTCCGGAATCCAGGCCCAGGAGGCTGATTCAGGCCTGCTCAGCCAAGCCCCGCCCCGGCGGGGCTTTTTCATGATCAGGCGGCAGGCTGTTGTGAGGCTCCATGGAGCCCAGCTGCTTGCTGTACCACCACTCCTGCAGCGGAGCCGCCAGGCGCAGGGAGAACAGGGTCAACACGGTGGTGGTGGGGCGCGACCCGGGCTGCAACAACTCCACCGCGTAGGAGGGGCAGCGGCGGGAGGCCAGATCGGCCACAAAACGGCGGCCCACGCGCCGCCAGCTGGGCTCCTTGCTGCGCCAGGCGATGCGGCAGCAGGGCCAGGGCAGCTCTTCGCGGTCAAACAGCCGACAACAGGGACCCAGCACACGGAAGCTGTACTGACCACCGGGGCTGGTGTGCTCGCTGCCGGCCTCAAACAGCCGCTCCACCTGGGGTGGGCCCTGGGGCGGGGTCACAACCGAAGGGTTGGCGGCGGTCACGACAGACGACGGAGGTCACAACAAAAAAACCACCCCGAGGGGTGGTTTGACGGACTGGCGGGACGGGGCGTGAACGGGCACGCCCAGCGTCGGCCGTCAGGCAGGGCTCAGTAGAGCTCTTCTTCGGCGTGGGTCTTGATGGTGCAGTCGCTGGTGGGGTAGGCCACGCAGGTGAGCACGAAGCCAGCTTTGATCTGGTCATCGTCCAGGAAGCTCTGATCGGACTGGTCGACGGTGCCGGCGGTCAGCTTGCCAGCGCAGGTGCTGCAGGCACCGGCACGGCAGGAATAGGGGAGGTCGATGCCCTGCTCTTCAGCGGCGTCGAGGATGTACTGGTCGTCGGGAACCTCGATGGTCTTGTTGAGGCCCTCTGCCTCGCTGATGAGGGTGACCTTGTAGGAAGCCATGGAAGGGATTGGGGCTTACAGGCAACTGGGACGAACCCATGCCCGCAGGACGGACCCTTCCTACATCCGCCACGACCGTTTCCCGGGGTTCTGTGGGCATCTGGCCGCGAAGGCCAATCAGAATGCCCAGCACACATCAGTGTGACTTATGTAACGCCGATGGGTCCGCGGGGCCGGATCAGCCGCGGCGCAGGGTCATCAGACCCCACTGGCTCTGCTGGGCGCTGAGCTCCGCCCGCCAGCCCTGCTCCGCCAGCACCGCCTGCAACCGCGGCGCCTGATCCACCAGCAGGCCGCTCAGCAACCCCAGCCCATCGGGGGCCAACACGGTGGCGAAGGCGGGGCAGAGGGCCTCGATCACCGGCGCCAGGATGTTGCAGAGCAGCAGATCGGCGGGCCGGCCCTCGAGCAGCTCCGCCAGGCGCTCCACGGAGCCCAGGTCCACCGTGAGCTGCCCGCTGAAGCCACTCACCACCGCGTTGTCGCGGGTGGCGCGCACCGCCAGGGAATCGGTATCCGCCGCCGCCACGCTGCTGGCCCCCTGGAGCAGGGCCGCAATGCCGAGGATGCCGCTGCCGCAGCCCAGGTCAGCCACCCGCGAGCCGGGCAGGCTGGGCAGCTGTTCGATCGCCTCCAGGCAAAGGCGTGTGGTGGGGTGGCTGCCGGTGCCGAAGGCACTGCCGGGATCCATGCGAATCACCAGCCGATCGGCGTGCTCCGGCGGCAGATCCAGCCAGGCCGGCAGGATCAACAGCCGCTGGCCCACGGGATCGGGCTGCCAGTGCTGCTTCCAGCTCAGGCTCCAGTCCTCATCCGCCTGCTCCCGCCAGGCCACGGGGGCCAGCTCCAGCCCGAAGGTGGCCGCCAGGGGCGCCAGGGCCGCTGGCAGCTGCTGCCGCTCCGCAGCGGGCCAATCCGCCGCCGGCAGCCAGGCCACCAGTTGGCGCTGGTCGGGGGCCTCAGGCCGGTGCTGCAACGCCACCCGATGAATCCCGAGGGCGTTGAGTTTCCAGATCAGGGAGTCCTCCAGCTCCGGGGGGCAGGGCAGCTCCAGCCGCCACCAGGAGAGCGCCATCAGAGGGTGACGGGGTGGGCCTCCTGGATGCCGTTGATCGCGTGGATCGTGGCCAGCAGGCTCGGGGGCAGGGGGTCATCCAGGCTCAGCACCATCACGGCATCACCGCGCACGATGCGGCGGCCCACCTGCATGGAGGCGATGTTGACGTTGTGCTCGCCCAGCACGGAGCCCAAGTGGCCAATGATGCCGGGCATGTCGCGGTGCCGGGTGAACAGCATGTGGCGGCTGGGGGCCACGTTCACCGGGAACTCATCGATGGTGGTGATGCGCAGCTCCCCATCGGCGAACACGGCCCCGGTGACGGTGTGGTTGCCATTGCCCCCCTTGGAGCTCAGCTGCAGGGAGCCCCCGGCGAAATCACGGGCGGCATCGTCTTTCACCTCGAGCACGTGAATACCGCGCTCCTTGGCCTCCAGGCCGGCGTTCACGTAGTTGATCGAATCCCCCAAAGCGGTGGACAGCAAACCCTTGAGGGCCGCGATCACCAGGGGCTGGGAGGGATGGCTGGCGAATTCGCCCTGCAGACGCACCTCCAGTTCGCTGACCTGACCGCCGGCCAGCTGGCTGAGCAGCTGCCCCAGGGTTTCCGCCAACTGCAGATGGGGCTTGAGCTGCTCCATCACTTCGGCGTTGAGGCCGGGGATGTTCACGGCGCTGCGGGCCGGCAAGCCCAGCAACACATCGCGAATCTGCTCGGCCACATCGATGGCCACATTTTCCTGGGCCTCTTCGGTGGAGGCCCCCAGGTGGGGCGTGAGGATCAGGCGCTCGCTCACGCCCCGCAGCGGGGAATCGGCCTCGAGGGGCTCCTTGGCGTACACATCCAGGGCGGCGCCGGCGATCACCCCCTGCTCCACGGCCTCAGCGATGGCGGCCTCATCGATGATCCCGCCGCGGGCGCAGTTCACGATGCGGGCGGTGGGCTTCATGGTGCGCAGCAGCTCCGCGTTCACCAGGTTCTCGGTGTCGGGGGTGCGGGGCAGGTGCAGGCTCACGTAGTCCGCCTCGGCGAACAGGGCCGGCAGCTGCATCAGCCGCACCTGCATCTGCTGGGCCCGTTCCGCCGACACGAACGGGTCGTAGGCCATCACATCCATGCCCATGGCCTTGGCCACCCGGGCCACATGGGAGCCGATCTTGCCGAGGCCCACCACACCGAGCTTCTTCTTGTAGAGCTCGTTGCCCACATATTTCTTGCGGTCCCAGCCGCCGGCCATGGTGCTCACGTGGGCGTGGGGCACGTGGCGGGACAGGGAGAGCATCAACGCCAGGGCGTGTTCCGCCGCGGCAATGGTGTTGCCCTCGGGCGAATTCACCACGATCACGCCGCGCTTGGTGGCCGCCGGCACATCCACGTTGTCGACCCCCACACCGGCGCGGCCGATGATCCGCAGCTTGCTGGCGGCCTCGATGATCTCGGCGGTCACGGTGGTGCCCGAGCGGATCATCAGGCCGTCGTACTCGCCGATGATCTGCTTGAGCTGCTCGGGCGGCAGGCCCGTGCGCACATCCACCTGGGCCACCTGGGACAGGATGTCGATCCCTGTTTGATCGATGGGATCGGAAACCAGAACCTTTGTCATGACCCGGCGGGTGGGGGCGACCGGGGGTGAAGTGTAGTGAGGGGCCCCCACCGGCCTTTCGGGAAGCCCCGACCGAAGCCCCAGCGGTGGCTCCCCACCAGGGAGAATCAAGGCCCGTGCCGGGTGATCGTGGGTAGCAGCGTGGTGGTGGTGCTGGCGGATCGGAAGCGCTTGCGGCAGCTGCAGGAACAACTGGCGGGCCTGACGCCCCCACCCCAGCGGCTGGTGGCGATCGGCGCCGGCGAAACCGATGTGGCCACGGTGGCCGAGCTCAACCCCGCGCTGACGCGGCAGCTGCGGCAACGGCGGATGGCCACCTGGCTGATCCCCTTCGGCTTCTTCGCCGGTCTCACCTTCACCTTCATCACCGACCTCGACACCTTCGCCTTCGCCGGTCCGATCGGCTCCCACCTGATCGGCGGGCTGCTGGGCATGGGCTCGGGCTGGATGGGCAGCTTTGCCGCGGCCGCCAGCGTCAGCGCCGAGGGCGACGACCGGGTGCGGGCCCTGCGCAACCGCCTCGAGGAGGGCAACTGGCTGCTGCTGGTGGAGAGCGCCAGCGGCGTGGAGATCCCCTGGACGCGGCTGCAGGAGGTCAAACCCAAGGCGGTGGTGCGCCTCAGCGACAGCTGAGGCTGGCCATGCTGCCCCGCGACGAGCTACTGGAGGGCTGCGGCCAACCGCAGGAGCTGGCGACGCTGATCGATCTGGCGGAGCAGGCCCTGCGCACCTGGGAGCCGGTGTGGAGCGGGTTCATCCCGGCGGAGCTGCGGGAACTGGCCCTGCAACGGCTGGGGAGCCTGGCGGAGGTGCGGCTGCTGGGGGCGGGAGGCTGGCCCCAGGCTGAACGGCAACGGCTGTTGCTGCGCCGCCAGGAACTGGCCACAGCCGAGGACACGGACAGCAGCCTCGATCCCCCCCTGGCGGGGCTGCTGGTGAGCGGCAACTTCCTGTTTGACCCGGCAGAACCTGCGGATGTGCGCCAAGGGCTGCTGGCGGCCGGCCTCGATCCCGGCGAGCTGGGGGACATTTGGATGCGCGGCGACCGCGGTGCCCAGGCGGTGATCGCCGCAGACGCCGCCCCGCGGCTGGGGGGGCTCGAGGCCCAGGTGCGCAGCGTGACCGTGCAGTTGGAACCCGTTCCGCTCGCGCAGCTGCAATGGCCGGCCAGCCGCAGCCCGCGCAACCTGACCACGGTGGAGGCCTCGCTGCGGCTGGATGCTGTGGCCTCAGCCGGTCTTGGGCTCTCCCGCAACCGCATGAACGAGCTGATTCGCGCCGGCGCCGTGCGCATCAATTGGCAGGTGGTCACCAGCCCCAGCCGCGAACTGCGCAGCGGTGATCGGGTGCGGCTGGAGGGGCGCGGCGAGCTGGAGGTGCTGGAGGTTCAAGCCACCAAACGGGACCGTTGGCGTCTGCAGCTGCGACGGAGCTGAGGGAACGCTGAGGGGCGAATGCCGGTGAAAGGGTGACTGCTAGGTTGCCCTGGCCGCAAGGCTCTGAGGGCGATTAGCTCAGAGGTAGAGCACTACCTTGACACGGTAGGAGTCACTGGTTCGATTCCAGTATCGCCCACTTTTTTGAGGCACCGAGGGCCATCCGTCGCCCTGGTCCACAGCTGCCACTGCCATGACCGCCGGGGGCACCGTCACACCAGCCCATCCCACTGCCGCCCCCAGCCTGGTGCTGGGGCTGGGACGCTCGGGGCTGGGGGCCGCGCGGCTCCTGCACCAGCGGGGCGAACCCGTGCTGGTGCTGGAGAGCGGCGCGGGTGAAGCGCAGCAGCGCAGCGCCGAGCAGCTGCGTAGCGAGGGCATCCGCGTTCAGCTGGATACCCCCCTGAGCATCGCCAGCCTGGATGCCCTCGGATTCACGCCGCCGCGGGTGGTGGTCAGCCCTGGCATCCGCTGGGATCACCCCTGCCTGCAGGCGCTGCGCCAGCGGGGCATCGGCACCGTTGGTGAAATCACCACCGCCTGGGAGGCCACCCGGCCGGTGCCCTGGATCGGCATTACGGGCACCAATGGCAAAACCACGGTGACCCACCTGGTGGCCCACCTGCTGGCGGAAGCCGGCCTCGATGCCCCCATGTGCGGCAACGTCGGTTACTCCGCTGCCGAACTGGCTCTGCAACGGCTCAGCCCAGGCCAGCACCTGCCCCAGTGGCTGGTGGTGGAGCTGAGCAGCTACCAGATCGAAGCCGCCCCGCAGCTGGCCCCCCGCATCGGCCTGTGGACCACGCTCACCCCCGATCACCTGGAGCGCCACGGCAGCCTCGACAACTACCGAGCCATCAAGCGCAGCCTGCTGGAGCGCTCCGCGGTGCGCATCCTCAACGCCGATGACCCCGACCTGCGCAGCCGCGCCGCCAATTGGGACCAGGCCCGCTGGGTGACGGCCCAACCGCGCCAACGGGCCCTGGAGGCGGGGATCGACCCGCACCTGTGGATCGAGGCGGACCAGGTGATGACTGCCGCCGGAACCGCCCCCCTGCTGGACGCGCGGGCCCTGGCCATGCCGGGGGACCACAACCGCCAGAACCTGCTGATGGCGGTGGCAGTG
>BJHC01000038.1 GCA_014191535.1 Cyanobium sp.
CAGGGGAACGGGGACGCCAGGGGGGCGCTCCAGCAGGGAGTCCGCCGCCAGGCGCTGGCTGCGGAGCGCGCTTAGCACTCGGGCGTTGAGGGCGGCATAGATGGTGGGCACGGGCACGCCCATCTGCAACGCGCTTTCCACGGTCCAGAGGCCCGTTCCCTTCTGGCCTGCGGCATCCACGATCATCTCCACAAGATCACCGCCATCGGCAGGATCCTTGGTGCGCAGGCAGATTTCCGTGATCTCCACCAGGAACGACGACAACTCCTCGGTGTCGTTCCATTGGGCCAGCACGGAGGCCATGGCGTCGCCGTCCAGGCCGGCGCAGCGCTTCATCAGGTCGTAGGCCTCGGCCAGGATCTGCTCGATGCCGTACTCGATGCCGTTGTGGACGGTCTTGACGAAATGGCCGGCACCGCCAGGACCGATGTAGGTGACGCAGGGGCCATCGTCGACCTGGGCCGCCATCTTGCGCACCAGGCCTTCGATGGCGTCGTAGGCGGCGCGCGTGCCGCCCGGCATCATGCTGGGCCCCTCCAGGGCCCCCTTGGCACCGCCGGAGACGCCCATGCCGATGTAGCCGAAGCTGCGGCTCTCGAGCTCCGCCACCCGCCGTTCGGTGTCGGTGTAGAGGGAATTACCACCGTCGATCAGCAGGTCTCCCTCCTCCAGCAGTGGAGAGATCTGCTGAATCATGGCGTCGATGGGATCGCCCGCCTTGATCATCATCAGGATGCGGCGCGGCCGCTCGAGCTTGGCGATGAAGTCCTCCAGGGAGGTGGCTCCGATGATGCGCTTGCCGGCACCGCGCCCCGCCAGAAACTCCTCGGTCTTGGCGTAGGTGCGGTTGTAGACGACGCTTGAAAACCCATTGCGCTCAGCGTTGAGCACCAGGTTTTCACCCATCACCCCAAGACCGATCAGGCCGAAGTGGGCCTTATCCATGGCTCGATGCCGTTGCTGATGTGTGCAGTGTGACGAGCTGGCCGGAGTGATGCACCCGCCCGTTGGCATCTGTCAACGAGCCGGCACCAACGCCGGAACCAGCGGAGGCAATCCGGCGGTCAGACCACCATCCCGTCGGGGATGGTGGCGTTCTTGACCACCACAACAATGCCGTTGCGGATGTAGAAGCCGAGCTCGGGGCGGTCAGCCTCCTCCACCCGGTCCTTGTTGACGATGGTGACGTCGCGGCCGATGCGAACGTTCTTGTCGAGAATCGCGCGCTTGACGGTGGTGCCCCGACCTACCCCCAAGGGGGTGCCGCCGCGTTCGCGCAGCACGGCGCGCTCCTCGCTCGACTCGAAGAAATCGTTGCCCATCACCAGGGTGTCCTGGAGAACCACCTCGTCCTCCACGCGGGTCCGAACCCCCAGCACGCAGTGGTGAATGCTGCAGGCCTTGAGCATCGAGCCCTCACCGATGATCGATTCGGTGACCTGGGCATCCAGCATCTTGCTGGGGGGCAGATAGCGGGGCCGGGTGTAGATCGGGAACTTCTCGTCGTAAAAGGAGAAGGCGGGATTGGGCTGGGCGGTGAGCGCCAGGTTGGCCTCGTAGAAGGCTCCGATCGTTCCGATGTCCTCCCAGTAGTCATCGAACAGGTAGCTCTGCAGATGGTCGCCCCGCTGCAGGGAGGTGGGGATCAGCTCCTTGCCGAAGTCGGTGGCGGTGGGGTTCTGGGCCAGCAGATCAAACAGGGTGTCGCGGCTGAACACATAGATCCCCATCGACGCCAGGTAGGGACGCTTGAGGGCTTCCTCCGCACCGAGACCCAGCCGCGAGGTGTCGACCCACATGGCTTTGAGGGCATCGCCCTTGGGCTTTTCGCGAAACTCCTGAATGCGGCCGTGGTCGTTGGTGTGCATCAGGCCGAATCCCTCGGCCTGGGCTGCATCCACCGGCAGGGCACCGATGCTGACGTCGGCGCCGGTGCTGATGTGGTGGTCGACAAAAGCGCTGTAATCCATCCGGTAGAGCTGGTCGCCGGAGAGGATCAAGTAGTGGTCGACATCCCATTCCTGGAAGAGCCACTGGTACTTGCGCACCGCATCGGCGGTGCCTTCAAACCAACTGGGGCTCTCGGGGGTTTGCTGGGCCGCCAGCACTTCCACAAAGCCCTGACCGAAACCGGCGGAGAGGTTGTAACTCTGGGTGAGGTGACGGTTGAGCGATGCGCTGTTGAACTGCGTCAACACGTACATCTTGTTGATGCCGGAGTTGATGCAATTACTGATCGGAATATCAATGAGTCGGTATTTACCAGCCAGGGGCACCGCCGGCTTGGCGCGCATCTTGGTGAGGGGATAGAGACGGGTACCGGCTCCGCCGCCGAGAATGATGGCTAGAACACGCTTCATACCAGCTCCCTGTTGCCCTGTGCGGCAGCACCGTAAGCGATGGAAAGCCCTGCCCGGGAGGGATTCTGCAGATTGGCTGAAAACTGAAGGAACTGATGCCGCAGATGCTGGCGAACAGTCCATGAATCACCCAAATGGGGGTGTTGCGAAGGACACAGCCTCTGGTATCCGTTCAGCGCGGCGTACGCCGTGATGCTCAGCTCTGGGGGTCGTTGAGCTCAAACAAGTCCTGCAGCACCTGCATGGCGTTGTGCCGCTGTTGGCGCGGCTGCGGGGCCCGCAGGTTGGTGACAGGGGTATGCAGGATTTTGTTGATGATGCCCTTGCTCAGGGCCTCCACCACCTTGCGTTCACGGGCGGAAAGGTCGGGGCCCATGCGGCTGAGGGCCTTGTGCAGCTCCTGCTCGCGGATGTCTTCCAGCTGGGTGCGCAGCCGGTTCACCACCGGCACCGCCTCGAGGCCATCCCACCAGTCGAGGAATTGCCGCCCCTCATCCTCCAGCAGCGACTCCGCCTCTGCGGCGATCTCGCGGCGGGCCTCCTGATTGCGGGCCACCACCTCCTGGAGATCGTCCACATCAAAGGCATCAACACCGGCCAGTTCGCCCACATCGGCGGCGATGTTGCGGGGCACGCCGATGTCGATGAGCATCAGCGAGGAGCGGCGGTTGAGCTTGCCTAACCGCGGGGCATCAATGATCGGCTCATCGGCGGCTGTGCTGGTGAAGACCAGCGAGCAGGTGCTGAGGCAATGGTCGAGATCCGTCAGGGGCCGGCACTGCACCGGCAGGGCCGGGAAGTCGGCCGCCATCAGCTCAGCCCGTTCGACGGTGCGGTTCAGCAGCACCACCCCGGGGGCCCCTTTGGCCTGGAGGTGTTGCAACAGCAACCGTGACATGCGGCCGGCACCCACCACAGCAATCTGTTCCTGATCCAGCGGCACCAGGTCGTCGACCCCACGGGCCTGGCCCACCTTCAGCTGCGCCAGTTCCACCGCCGCCGAGCTGATGGACACCGCTCCGGTGCCGAGGTTGGTTTCGGTGCGCACCCGCTTGCCGGTGCTCACCGCCTGGTTGAGCAGCCGGTTGAGGATCGGACCGATGGATTGGTGCTCCTGGCCGAGGCGCACCATCTTCTTCACCTGGGAGAGGATCTGCCCCTCACCGAGCACAAGCGAATCGAGACCCGCCGCCACCCGCATCAGGTGCCCGACGGCCTCTTCGTGGTGGTAGGTAAAGAGGTGGGGCAGCAATTGCTCCACCTGAAGGCCGGAATAGTCGCTCAGAAAGCTGCCGACGGCACTGACCCCCAGCTCGGGGTGGCGCAGCAAGGTGTAGATCTCCAGCCGGTTGCAGGTGCTGAGGATCGAAGCCTCCAACACCTGTTCGTGGGACCGCAGGCGTTGGAGTGAGTCCTCCATGCTCTGCTCGGCGATGCTGAGCCGCTCCCGGATTTCCACCGGTGCCGTGCGATGACTCAGGCCGACGACGGCAATGTGCATGGACGGGGGATTCTGAACAAGAGACAAAAGCCGTCTCCCCTGTGGATGGTCAGGGGAGACGGCTCGGGCACGGAGGCGCTCAGCGCAGGGCGATGCTCTTGGCGCCGTCCTTGATGTGCACGGTGGTGGTGAACCGGGCGGTGTTGTCCAGGGTGCTGATCACCAGGGAGCTGGTGCGGGTGCAGTCCTTCTCGAACTTCACGCCGTCGAACAGCAGACCATCGGTGATGCCGCTGCCGGCGAACATCACGTTCTCGCCGCTGGCGAGCTCCTCAGCCTCGTACACCTTGTCGGGATCGGTGATGCCCATCTCCGCCAGGCGGGCCAGGTTGCCTTCCTTGGTGAGGCCCTCCCACTCGGAGGTCTGGGCCACGGCGGGGTCATACACCAGCTGACCTTGGAAGTGGGCGCCGAGGGCCCGCAGGGCGGCGGCGGAGATCACACCTTCGGGGGCGGCGCCGATGCCCATCAGGCAGTGGGTGCCGGTGCCGGCGAACCCGCAGGCGATGGCCGCCTGCACATCCCCATCGGAGATGGGCTGCACGCGGGCACCGGTGGCGCGGATCTCCTTGATCAGGTCCTTGTGGCGCGCGCGGTCCATCACCACGATCACGAGCTCATCGGCGGGCAGGCCGAGGCACTCGCTCAGGATCTTGATGTTCTCGGTGGCGGACTTGCGGATGTCCACCTTGCCCTTGGCGGCCGGGGGCGCCGCCAGCTTCTTCATGTAGAAGTCAGGGGCGTTGAACAGGCCGCCGCGGTCGGAGGCGGCGAGCACGGCCATGGAGCCACGCTGGCTGTTGGCGCAGAGGTTGGTGCCCTCGCAGGGGTCCACGGCGAAATCCACGCCGGGGCCGCTGCCGCTGCCCACCTCTTCACCGATGTAGAGCATCGGGGCTTCGTCACGCTCGCCTTCGCCGATCACGATGCGGCCCTGCATCTGGATCTTGCCCATGCGCTCACGCATGGCCTCAACGGCGGCGGCGTCCGCCTCGTTCTTGAGGCCCATGCCGGTGAGCTTGGCGGACGCGATCGCGGCCTGTTCGACAACCTCGAGAATTTCCTGAATCAGGGTGCGATCCACGTCAGATCCGGCAAAGGGAAAGGGGTAGCGCAGGCGGGAGGGGGTGCAACTGACGCTTGCGGTTGGAGGAACCAGCCGACAGTCCAGCAGCTGCAGGCCCTCTCGGGCTTTGAGCGCCGCCCACTGTATCAGTGCTCCCAGGGGAGCCTCCGCTGACCGGTTCCGCCCCGGGCCGCTTCTTACAATCCCCGCTTCCTTGTCCCTCCGGTGGCCCCTATGAGCACCAAGCCCCTGGTGATCTCCCCCTCCATCCTGTCCGCCGATTTCTCCCGCCTCGGGGAGGACGTGCGGGCCGTGGATGCCGCCGGTGCCGACTGGATCCACGTGGATGTGATGGATGGCCGCTTCGTGCCCAACATCACCATCGGCCCAATGATCGTGGAGGCCCTGCGTCCGGTCACCCAGAAGCCCCTGGACGTGCACCTGATGATTGTGGAGCCCGAAAAGTACGTGGCGGACTTCGCCAAAGCCGGCGCCGACATCATTTCCGTTCAGGTGGAGGCCTGCACGCACCTGCACCGCAACCTTGGCCAGATCAAGGATCTCGGCAAGATGGCTGGCGCGGTGCTCAACCCCGGCACTCCCATTGACACCCTGGAGTACTGCCTGGAGCTGTGCGACCTGGTGCTGGTGATGAGCGTGAACCCCGGGTTCGGCGGCCAGAGCTTCATCGAAAGCCAGGTGCAGAAGATCCGCGACCTGCGCCGCCTGTGCGATGCCAAGGGTCTCGATCCCTGGATCGAAGTGGATGGCGGCATCAAGGCCGAGAACGCCTGGAAGGTTCTGGAAGCCGGCGCCAACGCCATCGTCAGCGGTTCCGGGGTGTTCAACCAGCCCAGCTACGCCGACGCCATCACGGGCATCCGCAATAGCAAGCGGCCCGTGGCCGTGGCCGCCTGAGCCACCAGGCCGCGTCGGATCAGCAGCAAGGGGCCCTGAGGGCCCCTTTTTTCGTGGTCAGATCCGCGATCAGGCGCTGAGGAACCAGCCGTAGCTGTGCAGACCAATCCCCAGCAGGTTGACGCCGATGTAGCAGACGCAGATCACCACGAATCCCGCTACCGCCACCAGGGCCGGCCGACGGCCCTGCCAGCCACGGCTGAGGCGGGTGTGCAAATAGGCGGCGTAGACCAGCCAGCAGATCAGGGCCCAGGTTTCCTTGGGATCCCAGCTCCACCAGCTTCCCCAGGCCTCATTGGCCCAGACGGCACCGCTGACAATGCCCACCGAGAGCAGCAGGAACCCCACGGTGATCGTGCGGTAGCTGAGGCTGTCCAGCTGCTCGCTGAGGGAGAGGTTGCCACTGCTGAAGTTGAAGCCGCTGCCCCCCGTGGTGACCGCGGCCAGCTCCGCCTGGCGGTAACCACCGCTGCCGATGGAGCTGCTGCGCAATTCCAACTGCTGGCCCCGGTCGGTGACCAGCACCGCCAGGGACAGCAACGAGCCCACCAGCAGGGCGGCGTAGCTGACCATGATCACGCTCACATGCATCACCAACCAGCTGGAGCGCAGGGCCGGCACCAGGGGGGCCGCCTGCTGCAGCTGATCCGGAAGGGCGAAGCTGGCGAAGGCCACCCCACCGAGGGCCATGGGGGTGGCGGCGGCGGCCACCACCGGGCTGGGGTAACTGCGCTCCACCAGCAACTGGGTGAGGGTGCTGGCCCAGGCCAGGAAACAGAGCGACTCGTAGAGGTTGCTGATCGGGAAGTGGCCGGACTGCCACCAGCGCAGCACCAGTTGGGCGGTGAGGGCCAGGTTGGCGGCGGCCACCAGCAGACGCACCACGCGGCTGCCCTGGCCGCCACTGCTGACGCTCCAGAAGGACAGCGGCAGGGCCACTAGCAACAGGGCAAAGGCGCCGAGGCCCAGGGCCAAGACCGGATCGGACACGTCGGGGAGAACCGCGGGGGGAGGTGGCGCCCAGTCTGCCGTGCAGACAGGGATTGGCGACGGCCTCTAGCGGCTGGCTTGTCGCAACAGGTGAAGACCACCGGCGAGGCCGATCAGCACCGGCATCCAGGCCGCAAAGAACGGCAGCAGGGTGCCCTTGATCCCCAGGGAACTGAACACGAACGACATCAGGTAGTAGCCGAAGATCAGCAGCACGCTGATGCCGAAGCCCTGGCTGCGGCTGGTGCGGGCATTGGGGCGCACGCCGAGGCTGCTGCCGATGAGGCCGAACACCAGACAGATGGTGGGGAAGGCGAATTTCTCCTGGATGCGCACCCGCAGGCGGCGGGCCTCCTTCTGATCCCCCGCCTGGCTGAGCAGCGACTCGGCCCGCATGGCCTGACCGACCGTCATCTGGGCGGCGTCGCTGGGGAGCTCCGCCACATCGATGGGGGTGCGCACAAAGGGATAGAAGTAACTCGTGTATTTGGCCGAGGTGGTGATGTCGCTGTCGGGGTCGACGGTGAGGATGCTGCCGTTGCGGAACTCCCACATCGCTTTGCGCTCATCCCACACGGCCGACTGGGCGGTGAGCACCTGCTGCATGCTGGCCCGGGACAGGTCCAGCACCGTGACCTGGCTCATGGTGCCCCCCTTGAACTCACGGGCATAGAACAGCTGGGTGAGCCCATCCTCCGGGGGATCGCCGGGGGTCTTGGGGGCGATAGGCCCGAAGCGCGAATAGACGATGTTCTTGCCGGTTTTGGCGGAGAGGGCCCGGCCCAGGGCGGAATCGAAGGTGAGCGAAGCGGCCGTGTTGGCCGCCGGCACGATCACGTCGTTGAACACAAAGGTGAGCAGGCTCATCAGGAAAGCCAGCACCAGGGCCGGCAGCACCATGCGCCAGGTCTTCACGCCGAGGCTGCGCAGGGCCGTGAGCTCGCTGTTGGCGGAGAGGCGGCTGAAGGCCAGCAACGTGGCCAACAGGGTGGCCATGGGGAAGGAGAGCACCAGGAACCCCGGCAACCGCAGGGCCAGCACCTGGCCGGCGGCCAGCAGGGGCATGCCCGATTCGGCCACCATCCGCACCAGCTCGAACACCACCCCCACCGACAGCGACACGGCGGTGAACGCGGCGATCCCGAACAGCAGCGGGGCAATCAGCTCGGAGGTGAGCCAACGATCCAGCAACGGGATCCGCAACCACTGGCGCCGCAGCTGTTCCAGGGGCCGATGCAGCAGGGCCGACAGGGGAGAGGTGGGGGTGCTCACAGCCGGAAGTCCTCCCCGAGGTAGTGGCGACGCACCAGGGGATCGCTGGCCATCTCCCGGGAGGAGCCACTGGCCAGGATGCTGCCCTCGGTGAGGATGTAGGCCCGATCGGTGATCGCCAGGGTTTCCCGCACGTTGTGGTCGGTGATCAGGATCCCCATGCCGCGATCCCGCAGGCTGGCGATCAGCCCCTGCAGATCAGCCACCGCCAGGGGATCCACCCCGGCGAAGGGCTCATCGAGGAGCAGATAACGGGGGCCCGCTTCCCCCACCGCCAGGGCGCGGGCCACCTCGCAACGGCGGCGCTCACCGCCGGAGAGCTGAAAGCCTCGGCGATGGGCAAAGGCGCTGAGGTGAAAGTCATCGATCAGCCGCTCAGCCCGCTGGCGCCGTTCCCCGGGGGGCAGACCGCTCTCCTGCAGGGCCAGCAGCAGGTTGTCACGCACGCTGAGGTTGCGGAACACACTGGCCTCCTGGGGCAGATAGCCGATCCCCTCGCGGGCCCGCAGGGGCATCGACAGCTCGGCGATGCTCGCGCCGTTCATCACCACGTCACCGGAATCCGGGCGCAGCAAACCGGTGACCAGGTTGAACGTGGTGGTCTTCCCGGCCCCGTTGGGGCCCAGCAGACCCACCACTTCGCCGGGCTGGAGCCGGAGGCTCACCTGCTTCACCAACGGGCGCCCCCCGATGGTGAGGGCCACCTGATTCAGTTCCAGGCTCATGGCTGGGCTGGACGCGGCCGTGCCGGCAGGCTGACACGGCTGTACACCTGCTGGCCGCTGGGGGGAATCGCCACCAGGCGGTCCCGGTCCACCAGATAGATCACGCGCTCGGCGCGGATCAGATTGCCGCCCTCCTGGGCGATGTCCACATCGCCGCTGAGCACCACGCGGCCTTCCTTGCTGAAGTATTGGGCCTGGCGGGCGGTGGCCACCACCCGCTGATCCGGGTAGACGATGCGCACGTTGCCGGTGGCCGTGATCACCCCGGTGGATTGATCCGCCCGTTGCAGGTCGGATTCGATCGTGACCAACCCCGTGCGCACCCGGGCCGGACCGGTGGGAGCGCCTGACATGGAGGGCTGAGAAGCGGGCTGCGGGGCCGGCTGCACCGGCCGGGGCGTGGCTTGGGAGGGCCCCTTGAGGGTGTTGGCGG
>BJHC01000039.1 GCA_014191535.1 Cyanobium sp.
GATGCCCCAGCCGGTGGATCCCCCTTCAGCCGCCTCCTCAGGCGCCTCAGCGGACGACTCCGGTTGGGAGCAGGCGGATCTGCTCAGCCTGGCCTTCGCGGCGCCGGCAGCCCCTCAGCCCAACCCTCAGCCCGAACCCCAGCCCGAACCGGAGCGGATGGCTGAACCCGTTGCCGCCATTGAACCCGCGGTGGTGCCGATGGCCTTGGTGCCCACCAGCTCCGCCGTGCCGCAGCGGCTGCTGATTCTCGACACCGAAACCACCGGCCTCGATCCCGACCGCCACCACTGCATCGAGGTGGGGGCCGTGCTGTTCGATGTGCCCCATCGGGCGGTGCTCAGCCAGGTGTCGTTTCTGCTGCCCTGCGCCCGCAACGAGGCGGAGGCGGTGAACGGCATCGCTGCCGCCATCAGCCAGCTCCCCCAGCCCTGGCAGAGCGGTCTGGCCTGTTTCGAGGCCATGCTCGAGTCCGCCGAGTTGGTGGTGGCCCACAACGCCGCCTTCGACCGCCAGTGGTTTGGCCTGGGGCCCCTGCCGCCGATCCACAAGCCCTGGCTGTGCAGCATGGAGGACCTGCGCTGGCCGGCGGAGCGCCAGCTGCGGGCCACCCCATCGGTGCGGGATCTGGCCCTGGCCTACGGGGTGCCCGTCTGGGCGGCCCACCGCGCCCTCACCGACTGCATCTACCTGGCCCAGGTGTTCGAGCGCTGCGGCGAGCTGGAGCAGCTGCTGGAGCAGGGGCTGGAGCCGCGGCGCCTCTACCGCGCCCGGGTGTCCTACGAGGAGCGCCACCGCGCCCGCGAGGCGGGCTTCCGCTGGAACGATCCCGTGAGCGGTGCCTGGACCCGGCGCCTCTCGGAGCGGGAGGTGGGCCTGCTCAGTTTCCCCGTGGTGCCGGTGGAGGAGCTGCCGGAGCGGCGCAGCGCCTGATTTGCTTCAGCAACGGGAAGCAGAACCGTCGCTTTGGGGGCCTGGCCTGCCCCCGCTGCATGCTGAGCGTGATCCCCGCCGGTGGCGGCCATGGCATCAACAGCCCGGGGGCACCAACCCAGACGCCTCTGCCCGCAGGCCGATGTGCAGCGCTGGCAGGACACGCGCACCTGGGCGCGGCTGATCCGGGAGGCCGAAGCCCTCTGGCATGTGGATGTGCGGGATCTGCGCCGGCTTGGGGCCCTGGAGCTCTCGCAGCTGCTGGAGGAGGTGCCCCCCAACCTGCGGCCGCGGGTGAACCGCTGGCTGCGCTGCTACCGGGTCACCACCCGGCTGCACTGAGGCCGCTGGCCGTGGGCCCGTGGCGCGCCATAAAAAAACGCCACCCGAGGGTGGCGCGCCGGTGAATGAATCGGAGCGGCGGGATTTGAACCCACGACCCCCACTACCCCAAAGTGGTGCGCTACCAAGCTGCGCTACGCCCCGGCAAAACGAAGTTACCACAGTGCCTTTGCGCCACGGGCACGGATTTTGCCCAGCAGTCGGCCGGTGAGTTGGTCGCGGTTGAGGCGGGCATAACCGCACAGGCGCAGCTGCCGTGCCAACAGCCGCAGCTCCGCCAGGGGCATCGACGCCAGCCGCAGTTCAGGAACCCGGCGCCAGGCGCTGGCGGTCATCGGCAGGTCGCTGCCCTCCCGCCCCTGGCGCAGACCCGCCAGGGCTCCGCCCGCCATCCATTCGGGCACCAGCACGAACAACACCGCCAGCAGGCCATAGAGCTCCACCAGCCCCTTCGGCAGGGGATGCAGCTGGCGTGGCGGCTTGGACTCCACTAGCGAAGGAGGCGGGCTGAAGGGCCGGCCGCATTGTCCTGCAGCACCGGTCAGATCAGGGCCGCATTGGACGGTTTGCCGGGATTGAGTGGAGCCCGCGGCGCCGCCGGGGCCGGCGCTGGTGCCGTGTCACGCCACTGCAGCGGCGGCGTCTGGCTGGGGCTCAGCCGCACAAACCAGAACACCAGGGCAAACACCAGCCCCAGGGTGGCCACCATGCCGATGATCACGGTGCGGTCGGGGAGGGGGTTCATGGGGATGGTGTCAGGCTTGGTCGGTACGGATGCACTGCAGCGTGCTGCGCCCCTGCTCCAGGGTGAGGTTGTCGCCCCAGAGGGTCAGCAGCATCTCGCCGTTGCGGTAGCGCAGCCCCGGTTCGGTGCTCGTTTCCCGGAACAGGGTGATGCCCGCCGGGCCGCTGATCAAGGACGCCTGGGAGGCGTTGCGCTCCACCACCAGGGCACCGCGATCGCCGCAGAGAAAGCGTTCGCGCACCTCGTAGTCCTCCCACCAGGGGCTGGTCATGGCCAGCAGCGGCAGCAGGCTCAGGCTGATCATGGCTGGATCGGACTGTTCTCCCCCCGCAGCACGCAGTGGTCGATCGACCAGTCGTAGTGGCTCCACACGGTGGGCGGCAGCTTGTAGCTGGCGCCCTCAAAGCCATCCAGCAGCACCCCACTGGGGCGGGCGGAGCAGTAGGGGCGGCTGCCCGGTTTGGCCAGGTACTGCTGGTGGTACGCCTCGGCGAAAAAGAAGGGCTGGCCGCTGGCGATCTCCGTGGTGATCTCGCTGCGACCGCCGGCGCTGAGCAGCTCCTGATAGCGCTGCCGCGAGGCGTTGGCCTGGCGTAACAGCTCCGGGTCTTCGACGTAGATCGCCGAGCGGTACTGGGTGCCGGTGTCGTTGCCCTGGGCCATGCCCTGGGTGGGGTCGTGGCATTCCCAGAACAGCTTCAGCAGATCGCTGAAGTCGATGGCGTTGACATCCCAGACCACGCGCACCACCTCCGTGTGGCCCGTGGCTCCGGAGCACACCTCGTCATAGCTGGGGTTGGGGGTGTAGCCACCGGCGTAGCCCACGGCGGTGCAGACCACACCGGGCAGGCGCCAGAACCCCTTCTCAGCCCCCCAGAAACAGCCGCAGCCGAACAGGGCCTCCTGCTGGCTGGTGGTGAGGGGTGCCTTCAGGGCCGTGCCCAGCACCGCGTGGCGATCCGCCGTGGGAATCGGGGTGCTGCGTCCGGGCAGGGCCGCCTCGGGGGTCACCAGCTTGGTTTTGCTGCCTGCCATGGCCTGAAACAGTCCGAACACCCGGGTTTGTGATGCAAGCGTTCGCGCGAGCCTAGGGGCTTCAGCCCTGCGGTGACCCGGGTTCCAGGGCGATGTGGTTCAGCAGGGTGGTGGTGAAGGCGAACAGCAGAAACGGCAGCGACAGCACCAGGATCAGGCCCACCCCCACAAGGGCGAACATCGGCCGGCTGGCCCCCATCAACGCCAGACCCGCCGCCAGGCTGGCGAAGATCACCAGCATCCAGATCAGGATCTGGCCGTAGATGTCACCGAAGGTGAGGGTGCAGCGCAGGCGGTAGGGCACACCGGCGGTCATGGCAACAACGGCGCTTGGCAGTGTCTCCAGCTAAGCCACGGTTCGGCGGCTTGTCTGCCCCGGCGCACAGAGTGTGATGGGTGCCGGGCCGGCCCCCCTTCAGGCGGCGCGGCTGAGCTGCTGCTCCGCCTGTTCCCGTTCCCACAGGCGGCGGTAGGTGCCGCTCTGGCGCACCAGCGTGTTGTGGTGGCCCTGCTGCACCAGTCGACCGCCATCGAGCACCAGGATCCGGTCGCAGGCCGCCGCGGCTGAGAGCTGGTGGCTCACCATCAGGATCGTGCGCTGCCGCTGTTGGCGCACCGCCTCGAGGATGGCGGCGGCGGTGTTGTTGTCCACGCTGGCCAGGGCGTCATCGAGCACCAGCAACGGCGCCTGCACCAGCAGGGCCCGCCCCAGGGCGGTGCGCTGCCGCTGGCCGCCGCTGAGGGTGATGCCGCGCTCCCCCACCAGGGTGCCGTAGCCATCGGGGAAGCCGCGGATGTCCGCCTCCAGCCGGGCCTGCACCGCGGCCTGCTCCACCGTGGCTTGATCGGCATCGGGATCGCCGTAGCGCAGGTTGTCCGCCAGGGTGGCGGTGAACAGGAAGCCCTCCTGGGGCACCAGGGCCACCTGCCGCCGCAGGGTTTCGAGGTCGACGCTGGTCACGTCGCTGCCGTTCAGCCACAGCTGGCCCGCGGGCACTTCCACCATGCGGCCGAGGGCCCGCACCAGGGTGGTCTTGCCGCAGCCCACCGGCCCCACCACCGCCACGAGCTCACCGGGCTCCAGCCGGAAGCTCACCGCGTCGAGGGCCAGCCGTTCGCTGTCGGGGTAGCGGATGGTGAGGCTGCGCGCCTCCAGGGCCGCCCCCTGGCCACTGCGGGGCAGGGGCAGCGGCTGGGGCTGCGCTGGCGATTGGATCTGTGGTTGGCGCCGCAGCAGCTCCTCCACCCGCTCCAGGCTCACCTGGCCGGTCTGGAAGCTGTTGAGCGTGAAGCCCAGCAAGGCCGTGGGAAACACCAACCGTTCCACAAACAGGATCAGCGCCACCAGGTCGCCGATCGACAGGCGGCCGCTCTCCAGCTGGCCGCTGCCCAACGCCAGCAGCAGCAGCAGGCTCACGGAACTGATGCCTTCCAGCAGCGGGAACAGGGTGCTGCGGGTGCGGGCCAGCTGCAGGGCGTCGTCGCGGTAGCGGCGGTTGCGTTCGGCGAAGGCCTGCCGTTCGGTGGTCTCCTGCCCGTAGATCTTGATGGCGCTGATGCCGGAGAGGTCCTCCTGGATCAGATCGCTCAGCTGGGCCAGGGCCTCCTGCTGGCGCCGCTGTTGTTTCATCATGCGGCCGCCGAACAGCCGCACGATCACCAGCATCAGCGGGTAGAGCCCCACCGCCGCCAGGCTCAGCCAGGGGTCGATCGCCAGCATCGCCGGCAGGGTGAGGGCATAGGCCAGGGCCGTGTTGGTCAGGCTGAGCACCGCGAAGCCCAGCAGGCGCCGCACGTTCTCCACGTCGCTGGTGGCGCGGCTGATCACCTCGCCGCTGCCGGTGGTCTGCACCCAGCCCGGCTCCTGGCGGAGCATGTGGTCGAAGATCTTCTGCTTGAGGTCCGCCTCCACCTGGCGGCCCACGCCGAACACCAGCATCCGCGACCACAGCCGCACGGCCCCCATCACGGTGGCCAGGCCGATGATCAGCAGGGCCTGGCGGAGCACATCGGCCACGCTGAAACCGTCCTGCAGGTCGTCGATCACACCGCGCACCAGCAGCGGAATCGACACGCTCAGCAGGTTGACCACCACCAGGGCCGCCATGCCCAGCAGCACCGTGCGGCGATGGGGGCGCAGGTAGCGCCCGATCAGGCCGAAGCGGATCGCCGCCATGGAGTTCAGCAAGTGCTGCCAACCTAGGGAGCCGAACCCGACGGCCCATGGACCCGCAGCAGCCGCAGTCCCATCCCTTGTATGCCACCGACCGGGAGCTCGTGGATCAGCTGCTGGCCACCGAAACCCCCGCCGAGGCGGAACTGGTGAACCTGGGCCGCTTGTTGATGCGCTACGCCGGCTTCCCCGGCGCCCATGACCTCCAGGAGGATCTGGACAAGACCCTGCGCCTGTGGGGCCTCAGCCGCGATCAGCTCAACCAGCGCTGCCGCGCCATCTGGGAAGCGGGCTACCGCCCCGGTGTGCGCGCTGAGGAGCAGTCCGTCGGCTCCGGTTTCGACACGGCCGACCAGGACAGCCCCTGAGTCGTTGCCCGCCACTGCTCCTTCTGCCCCACAGAGTCCGCCCCCCATGGCCGCCGCTTCCCTCTCCTGGTCGTCGCTGCTGGAGCAGCTGCTGCAGGGCCATTCCCTGGCGGCCGATGAGGCCACGGCCCTGATGCAGGCCTGGCTGGCGGAGGAGCTGCAGCCGGTGCAGACCGGCGCGTTGCTGGCCGCCCTGCGGGCTAAGGGGGTGACCGGTGAGGAGCTGGCCGCCATGGCCCAGGTGCTGCGCCAGGCCTGTCCGCTGCCGGGGGAGCGACCCGCCCTGTCGCTGGTGGATACATGCGGCACCGGCGGGGACGGCGCCAACACCTTCAACATCTCCACCGCCGTGGCCTTCGTGGCCGCCGCCTGCGGGGCCCATGTGGCCAAGCACGGCAACCGCAGCGCCAGCGGCAAGGTGGGCTCCGCCGACGTGCTCGAGGCGGTGGGCCTCAACCTGGCGGCCCCCGCGCAGCAGGTGCTGGATGCCCTGCCCACCGCTGGCGTCACCTTTCTGTTTGCCCCGGGCTGGCACCCCGCCCTGGTGGGTCTGGCGCCGCTGCGGCGCGCCCTGGGGGTGCGCACCGTGTTCAATCTGTTGGGTCCCCTGGTGAACCCCCTGCGGCCCGACTTTCAGGTGCTCGGGGTGGGGGCAGCGGAGCTGCTGGATCCGATGGCCGAGGCCCTGGCACGGCTGGGGGTGCAGCGGGCCGTGGTGGTGCATGGCCATGGGGGTCTGGATGAGGCCTCCCTCTCCGGGGCCAATGACCTGCGCCTGGTGGAGGCGGGCCAGGTGCGCGCCGACCAGCTGCTGCCCGCCAGCCTGGGGTTGACCCCGGCATCCCTGGACGAGCTGGCGGGAGGTGAGCTGCAGGACAACAGCCGCATCCTGGAGGCGGTGCTGCAGGGGGCTGGTAGCGCCGCGCAGCGCGATGTGGTGGCCCTCAATGCGGCGTTGGTGCTCTGGGCCGCAGGCCGCGCCGCCAGCGTGGCGGAGGCCGTGCCTGTGGCCCTGGAGGCCATGGCCAGCGGTGCCGCCTGGGCGCGGTTGCAGGCCCTGCGCACCGCCCTGGCCTGAACCCCTGCAGGGGATGATGGGCCCATGACGACGGATCGCCCCTCCCACCCCGCCCTGCTGGTGCTGGCCGATGGCCTGGTGCTGCGCGGGGATGCCTTCGGTGCCCAAGGCACCGCCGTGGGGGAGGTGGTGTTCAACACCGGCATGACCGGTTATCAGGAGGTGATGACGGATCCCAGCTACGCGGGGCAGCTGGTGACCTTCACCTACCCGGAGCTGGGGAACACCGGCGTGAACGGGGCCGATCAGGAGGCCGATGCCCCCCATGTGCGCGGCGTGATCGCCCGTCAATTGGTGCCCCAGCACAGCAGCTGGCGCGCCGAGGACAGCCTCGAGGCCTGGTTGCAGCGCCACAACGTGGTGGGCATCAGCGGCCTCGACACCCGCGCCCTGGTGCGGCACCTGCGCGAGGGCGGCGCCATCAACGGCGCCATCAGCAGCGATGGCAGCACCCCGCAACAGCTGCTGGAGCGGGTGCGCTCCGCCCCCTCCATGGCGGGCCTCAACCTGGCCGAGCAGGTGACCACCGCCGCGCCCTACCAATGGGAGGCGCTCTGCGCCGCCGACTTTGACCAACGCCGCCAGCCGGCACCGGAGCGTCCCTACCGCGTGGTGGCGATCGATTTCGGCATCAAGCGGGCGATCCTCGAGCGGCTGGCCGCCCACGGTTGTGCGGTCACGGTGCTGCCCGCCTCCGCCAGCCTGCAGCAGGTGCTCGAACGCAACCCCGAGGGGGTGTTCCTCTCCAACGGCCCCGGCGATCCGTCAGCGGTGAGCGGTGGCATCACCCTGGCCCAGGGGCTTCTGGAGCAGCCGGATCTGCCGGTGTTCGGCATCTGCCTGGGTCACCAGATCCTCGGGCTGGCCCTGGGGGGCCGCACCTACAAGCTCGGCTATGGGCATCGCGGTCTGAACCACCCCTGCGGCAGCCCCGGCAGCGTGGAGATCACCAGCCAGAACCACGGCTTCGCCCTGGATGCCGACTCGCTGCCCGCCGACTCCGTGGAGGTCACCCACGTCAACCTCAATGACCGCACCGTGGCGGCCCTGGCCCATCGCCAGCGGCCGGTGTTCGGCGTGCAGTACCACCCGGAGGCCAGCCCGGGCCCCCACGACGCCGATCACCACTTCGGGCGCTTTGTCGACCTGATGGCGCAGCGCCGCCGCTGAGGCGCACCTGCGGCGATTCCGCACGGATTGTTGCGGGCCTGTCCGTTCCGAAAACTCTCCCTACACTGCGGTCGCCTGTGTCGTCCGAGGTCAGGAGCCATCACGGATCTGCAGCGATTGACCGTGTCCCTGCGCGGTGGCTTTGAGCAGCAGGACGGATGTCTGCTGTTCAGTTTCACTGGCCAGCTCGACGCCTACTCCGAGAAGCAGTTTCTCGCCTTCATCAGCGAGCACCTCACCAGCACCCCTCAGCCGCTGGTGCTGGATCTGAGTCGAATCGATTTCATCGACTCCTCCGGCCTGGGGTCGCTGGTGCAGTTCGCCAAGCAGTGCAATCAACAGCGCACCCAGTTCCTGGTGGTGGGCAATGCCCGGGTGGTGCAGACGGTGAAACTGGTGAGACTCGAGGAGTTCCTCCATCTCCAGCCCGACCTCGACACCGCCCTCGGAGCCATCGCCGCCTGAGTCGGGGCTGAACACCCCCGCCCCCTGGTTGGCGGCCCTGGAGCCAAGCCCCCTGGAGGGGGAGCTCGGGCCGCTGCAGTTGGCCTGGCTTGGGGATGCGGTGTGGGAGCTGCATCAGCGGCTGCGGCGCTGCCGCCAGCCCGGCCGCAGCGCCGATCTGCATCGGGCGGTGGTGGCCGAGGTGCGTGCCGATGCCCAGGCTGCTGCCCTCAGTCGGCTGGAGGCTGCTGGGCTGCTGACCGAAGCGGAGCTAGATCTGGTGAGGCGCGGTCGCAACCGGGCCGGCCGTGGTCCCCGCCGCGGTGATGCCGCCGCCTATGGCCAGGCGACGGGATTTGAGACAATGGTTGGCTGGCTGTTTCTGCAGAACCCCAGCCGCCTTGGCCAGCTGCTGGCGCACCTCGAAGACGCCGACCCATAGATCCTTTGCCCCCCCGTCCATGAGCCCCCGTTTTGATCGCCGCAGGGACCAGGGCCAGGGCTCCGGAGCCGGGGAGGGTCGTTTTTCAAGGCCCGGCCGCGGCCCGGCCCGTGGTGGGACCCGGCCCTTTGCCCCCCGCGGTGAATGGCGCCCGGAGGGGGGGGATCGCCCCGCCCGTGGTGACCGCCCCGACCGCGCTGAACGCCCCCTGCGTGGCGGCGACCGACCCGGCCGTGCCGAGCGCCCCATCCGCGGTGAGCGCAGTGGTCCCACCGATCGCAAGCCCTTTGCCCGCCGCGGTGAGCGCCGTTTCGATGCCCCCCGGGCCGATGCCCCCCGCCGCGACAGCTTCCGCCCCGAAGGAGCGCGCTTCGGCGGCAGCCGCCCTGAGCGCCGGCCTGACCGGCGCCCGGGCCGCCCTGGCGTGCGCCCCGGTGGGCGCCCCCATGGCCGGAACCCCCTCCCGCCCCCCCCCCCCCTC
>BJHC01000040.1 GCA_014191535.1 Cyanobium sp.
GATCCGCGGCCTCTCAGCCGCTTGTTGAACCTACAACACCGGGCGTCCCGGGCTTCCAGTTCAACCGGCGATCTCGCGACCGCCTTCAAAACCTACAACATCGACCTCCGTCTCCGGAAACCTCAGCCATAAGCCCTGCTCCCGCTCCAAAACCCCAAAGGGCTCTCGTTTGGGCGCAGTCCAATAACGTAGCACCCGACACACCACCCCCGCTAGCCCCAGCACACCCATGGGGCCGTAGCCCGTGGGCCTGTGGCCTGTGGCACCCCTGACGCGCCTGGAGGGCCTACCCGGCCTTGGGGCAGACCCACGGGGCTGGAGTGCAGCGGTGTGGCGCGGCTGAGAGCTCTCCCCTGGGGCAGCCCATAAAAAAACCCCCGCCGATGGCGGGGGTGATGGTGCCAGAGCCAGCGTCAGGCTTCAGAACAGGCCCAGGGTGAGGGACTTATCGATCGGCATGGCGGCGCCAATCCCCAGGTAGATGGTGAACACGGTGCCAAACAGGAAGGCAGCCATGGCCACGGGGCGGCGGAACGGGTTCTGGAACTTGTTGAAGCTCTCGATGAACGGGATCAACATCAGACCCAGGGGGATCATCGTCTGCAGGGCGATGCCCAGCAGCTTGTTGGGCACCACCCGCAGGATCTGGAACACCGGATAGAGGTACCACTCCGGAAGAATTTCCAGCGGCGTGGCGAAGGGATCAGCCTTGTCGCCCAGCATGGCCGGATCAAGCACCGCCAGGCCCACCAGGCAGGCGATGGTGCCCAGGATGACCACCGGGAAGATGTAGAGCAGGTCGTTGGGCCAGGCGGGCTCGCCGTAATAGTTGTGGCCCATGCCCTTGGCCAGCTTGGCCCGGAGCTTCGGATCGGTGAGATCGGGCTTCTTAAGGATGTGCATGGCGTTGACCGCAGTGGTGGCCGTTGGGGGACCCCAGTGGTGCAAAGGCTAGAAACTGCCCTGGGGTGACGGCAGTGCCTGGGGGGAGATCAGCCGGGATCGCAACAATGCGAAACCCGGCCGGGATCAAGGTTCAGAGGGGACCGGAGATGCCCTGCTTCCGGATCATCAGGAAGTGGATGAGCATGAACACCGCCAGCAGCCAGGGCATCACAAAGGTGTGCAGGCTGTAGAAGCGGGTCAGGGTCGACTGACCCACGCTTTCGCCACCGCGCAGCAGCTCAACCATGAAGTCGCCCACCACGGGAACGGCAGCCGGCACGCCGGACACGATCTTCACGGCCCAGTAGCCGACCTGATCCCAGGGGAGGGAGTAACCGGTGACGCCGAAGGACACGGTGATCACGGCCATGGTGACGCCGGTGATCCAGGTGAGCTCGCGGGGACGCTTGAAGCCGCCGGTGAGGTACACGCGGAACACGTGCAGGATCAGCATCAGCACCATCATCGAGGCGCTCCAGCGGTGCACGGAGCGGATCAGCCAGCCAAAGCTGACGTCGGTCATCAGGTACTGCACCGAGGCGTAGGCCTCAGCCACCGTCGGCTTGTAATAGAAGGTCATCGCGAAGCCGGTCGCGAACTGGATCAGGAAGCAGACCAGCGTGATGCCGCCCAGGCAATAAAAGATGTTGACGTGGGGCGGCACGTACTTGGACGCCACGTCGTCGACGATCTCCTGGATGTCCAGGCGCTCGTTGAACCAGTCGTAAACGGGCGATGACTTTCCGCCAGCGGCGGGGGAGGAGTTCGCCATGCAGCGAGGGGGTTTGGTTGGCAGAGTCTACCGATCACCTCCAGCCGCCCGTGAGCGCCGCACAGCCTGTGACAGTCGCGCGCCAGGGACGGCATGGGCAGGGATGGAAGCGGCTCAAAGCCCTGTTGGCGGCTGGATTGTGCTGGCTGCTGCTGGGTCTGGAGCCAAGCCCCGTGCTGGCCCTGAACGACGGCCAGCAGCTGGTGGTGGAGAGCTGGCGGCTGGTGAACCAGAGCTACGTGGACCCGAGCCGCTTTGAGGCCATCCGCTGGAAGCAACTGCGGCAGAAGGCCCTGGAGCGTCCGATCCAGAGCAGCGAGGACGCCTACGGGGCCATCGAATGGATGCTGGCCCCCCTGGGGGATCCCTACACCCGCTTGTTGAGGCCCGCGGACTACACCGCCCTCAAGGCCAGCACCCAGGGCAGCGTCAGTGGGGTGGGCCTGCAGCTGGGGATCCGCCGGGATGACACGGCCATCGTGGTGATCGCCCCCCTGGAAGGGTCACCGGCATCGGAGGCGGGCATCGTGAGCGGCACCGAACTGCTGCGGGTGGATGGCCTCAGCGCTGAAGGGCTGGGGCTGGAGGCCACCGCCGCCCGGCTGCGGGGGCCGGAGGGCTCGGAGGTGCTGCTGGAGCTGAAAGGGCCCAAGGGGGTTCCCCATGAAGCGGTGCTCAAGCGCCGCCGCGTGGATCTGCAACCCGTGCGCAGCCGCACCCTGGAGCAGGGGGGGCACCGACTCGGCTACCTGCGCATCACCCAGTTCGCCGAACCGGTGCCCCAGCAGGTGGCCCGCAGCCTGGAGCAGCTGCAGCAACAGGGCATCGAAGGCCTGGTGCTGGATCTGCGCAACAACTCCGGCGGCCTGGTGAGCGCTGGCCTGGCGGTGGCGGATCAGTTGCTCGATGGGGCACCGATCGTGGAAACCCGCAACCGCGATGGCTTCAGCGATCCCCAGCAGGCGGGGCGGGGCTCCCTCTATGGAGGCCCCCTGGTGACGCTGGTGAACGGCGGCACCGCCAGCGCCAGCGAAATCCTGGCCGGTGCCCTGCAGGACGACCAGCGCTCCCCCCTGCTGGGCAGCCGCACCTTTGGCAAGGGGTTGATCCAGACGCTGATCAGCCTCGGGGGGGACGGCAGCGGCCTGGCGGTGACCGTGGCCCGCTACGTGACCCCCAGCGGCCGCGACATCCAGAACCTGGGGATCGAGCCGGATCAACCGCTACCTGAGCCGGAGCCCCTGGATCCCGGCGGCGACAACGACCGCTGGCTGCAACTGGCGGCCACGGCGCTGGTGCAGCAGCTTGAGGCCACCCAGGGATCAGCCACCTGATGGGCTCTCGGACCTACCACGATCCCCTGCACGGGGCGATCCGGCTCGACCGGGCGTTGCCGGCGGAGGCCCTGGTGATCGATCTGATCGATACCGCCCCGTTCCAGCGCCTGCGGCGCATCCGCCAGCTGGGGCCGGCCTACCTCACCTTTCACGGTGCCGAATCCAGCCGGTTCACCCATTCGTTGGGGGTGCTGCAACTGGCCCGCCAGGCCCTCACCGCCCTCCGGCACCTGGAGCCTGCGCTGGAGGAGCAGGCCGGGGTGCTCTACGCAGCGGCCCTGCTGCATGACGTGGGCCATGGCCCCCTGAGCCACTCCGGGGAGGAGATGTTCGGCCTGAAGCACGAGCGCTGGTCGGGGCGGTTGATCCGGGAGCATCCCGACCTGCGGGGGCCCCTCGAGGCCTTTGCACCGGGTTGCGCCGATGCGGTGGCCGATCTGCTGGAACATGGCCAGGCCGAGCACGCCGCCATCAAGGCCCTGGTGAGCAGCCAGCTGGACTGCGACCGGCTCGATTACCTGCTGCGGGACAGCTACAGCACGGGCACCAGCTACGGCAGCCTCGATCTGGAGCGCATCCTGGCCAGCCTCACCCTGGCGCCGGACGGCGGCCTGGCGCTCCACCCCAAGGGCCTGATGGCGGTGGAGCACTACCTGGTGGTGCGCAATTTGATGTACCGCAGCGTCTACAACCACCGGCTCAATGTGGTGTGCAACTGGCTGCTCAGCCGTTGCATCGCCGAAGCCCGCCAGCTGGGGCCGGAGCGGGTCTGGGCCGATGCGGTGATGGCGCGCTGGCTCTGGCAGCCGCAACAGCTCGACCTGGCCACCTTCCTGGGCAACGACGACATCCGCACCGGCTACCACCTGCAGCGCTGGTGCGAGGAGGGCCCGGCGGGGCTGCAGGAACTGAGCCGCCGGCTCCTGGAGCGCCGCCTGCTGCGGGCCACGGATGTGAGTGCGCTGGCGGCGGAGCAACGGCTGACGCTGCTGGCCCGGGCGGGCCGTTTGAGCGCGGAGGTGGGGCTCGATCCGGAGCGCTGCTGCGGGCTGCACCAGCAACAGAACCGCGGCTACCACCCCTACAAGGGGGGCCTGCGGCTCTGGGACGGCCACCAACTGGGGGCGTTGGAGCAGCGTTCAGCCCTGGTGCGCAGCCTGATCCAACCCAGCGAAACCGCCTGGCTGATCCATCCACCGGAGGTGACCACGGCCCTGCGCCGGGAGGTGGAGCTGGAATCCGGCGACAACCCTGCGTAGGTTGCGGGCCATGCAGCCCCCACTCCATCGCTTCGTGCTCGCCCCCCTGGCGGAGGCGCGTGGTTCAGCCCTGGAGGAGGTGCAACAGCAGCTGGGGGTTGAGCCCAGCCCAGGCCCTGCGCTGCTGGATTGCGCCGACCGGCCGCTGACCCTGCCGGAGCTGCGCCAGATCCTCTCCACCCTGGAGCAGGCGGGGCTCGCGCTGCGACGGCTGGAGGCCCGGGACCCGCTGAGCCTGGTGCCCGCAGCGGCCCTGGGGCTGGAGACAGCCCTGCATCCATCGCCAGCACCGGAAACCTCCAGTGCACCCGACGCCCCGGCAGCCCCCCCCCAACTGAGCATTCACCGCGGCACCCTGCGGGCGGGCGATCACCTGCAGGTGGAGGGCTCGGTGCTGGTGCTGGGGGATGTGAACCCCGGGGCCCGCGTCACCGCAGGCGGAGACGTGCGGGTGTGGGGCCGGCTGCGGGGCGTGGCCCATGCCGGCAGCCAGGGGGACAGCGGCGCCCGGATCGTGGCCCTGCAGCTGCGGCCGTTGCAACTGCGCATCGCCTCAGCCGTGGCACGGGGACCGGAGGATCTACCGCCGGTGGGCTTCTGCGAGGAGGCCCTGCTGGAGAACGGCGCCATCGCGATCCGACCGGCGGATCCCCAATGGCCCGCCCATCCCTAGCGGTTCACCAGGCCCAGCCCCCCCAGAACAGCGGCCACCGCCATGAACCACAGGGGCGAGATCCTGGTGCGCAGCATCAGCAGGCACACCACCGCCGACACCGCATAGGCCGGGGTGTCGTGGTCGGAGATGCGCAGGATCTTCAGACCCACGGCAAACAGGATGCCGAGGGTGATCGGGCCGAGGCCGCGCTCGAAGGCGATGCGCACCGGCGCCTCCCGCAGCCGGTTCCAACTGAGGGAGGCGGCCACCATCAACAGGGTGGAGGGCAGCAAGATGGCCGCCTCCGCCGCGACCCCACTGAGCACCCCCCAGAGCGGGCCCTCCTGCACAGCGGCCCCCATGCCCAGCAAGCCCACGATCATCGAACTGGGGCCGGGAGCCGCCTCCGCCAGGGCATAGATATCGGCGAACTGGCGGGAGCTCAGCCAGCAGTACTTGTCGACCGCCAGGTGGTGGTACTCGTTGAGCAGGGTGTTGCCGCCCCCCAGGGAAAACAACGACAGGCTGAGGAAATCCCAGATCACCGCCAGCAGATGGCGCCAATCCCCCAGCGGCTCGCTCAGACAAACGTGGGGCACATGGGCCAGCAGGGGCGTCATGGCTGGGCGGTCCGACGGGGCCAGTACCAGGCCATGGCGAGCGGTCCGGCCACCAGCACCAGGGGGATCAGGCGCACGTGGAAGAGGTCCATCGCCAAGAAGCTGGCCGCCGCGATGCCGAGGGCCACCGGATCACGGTTGTAGCTGTGGGCGATCTTGAAACCCATCGACAGGGCCATGCCCGCCGAGGCGGTGATCACACCCGCCAGGAGGCGATCCACCAGCATCGTCTCGTGCCAGTAGTAGTAGGCCAGCCCCAACAGCATCAGCAGGCTGAAGGGCAGCAGCAGCATGCCGGCCAGGGCCACAAGGGCGCCGCTGAGGCCGTGGAACCGGCTGCCGATGTACACGGCCATGTTGATTTGGTTGGGGCCCGGCAGCAGACGCGCCACGGTGAGGCCGGTGAGGAACGCCTGCTCATCCATCCAGCGGCGCTGCTCCACCACGATCCGCTCACTCCAGGCGGAGAGGCCACCGCCGAAGGAGGACAGGGCCACCTGCTGCATGCCCAGGAACAGCTCCAGGTGGCTAGGGGCGGGGGTCGGCTCCGGGGATGGGGGGTGAGCAGCCATCAGTTGTGCACAAAGTGGGGATCGGGGGGCAGCTCACCCGCTTCGTGATACGTGGGATCGAGGGGGTCGGGGGCGCTGTACTTCTTGGCCTCGCGCCAATCGAGCTCAAAGGTGTCGATCAGCCGTTGCACCACCTGCGGTGCATCCACTTCGATACCCAGCTCCCGACGCACATCAAAGGCGCTGCGGTCGATGTTCATCGAGCCGGTCATGGCCGCTTGGCCATCCACCAGGATCAACTTGGCGTGCAACTTGGGGCGTTTCTGGCGCCGGATCTTCACCCCGCACCGCTCCAGCACCCGTAGGGAGCTGAAGGTGTCGTAGACGTCCCAGTCGCTGAGGCCGTGCTTGCCGCCGCAGAGCACACGCACCTTCACGCCCCGGTCCCGAGCCGCCACCACCCGCTCGAGGATCACCGCATCAACAAATTTGGGGTGTTGGATCCAGAGGGTCTTGGTGGCGCGATCGATCACCTTGGCCATCTGCCCGCGGCTGTGGGCACTGCTCCACACCAGCCCCACATCCAGCCGCGGCACGAAGAACTGGCGATGCCAGTCCGCCTCGAACCCGGCAATCACCTGGTCCACCACCGCCGGGTCATGACTCACCACGCCGTAGTCGCGGGTTTCGCTGCAGTATTTTTCGGCGAGGTTGAACGTGGCGATCAGCACGGCGCTGCGGTCGATCACCATCGACTTCTCATGGGTGACCGGAAAGGAGTCGCTGGTCCAGAGCACCGCAATGCCCCAGCCCTGCAGCAAGGCATGGGCCTCGTCGTTCCAGCGGTCACCGCCGGAGGTGTGGGGGTTGAGCATCACCCGCACCTGCACCCCCCGCTCGCGGGCCCGCTTGAGGGCCTGCTCCACGGCCTCGCTCTGCAGCTTGAACTGCTTGAGCAACAGCTGGTGGTGGGCCTGGTCAATCAGCTCCACCACCGCCGCACCGCCGTCATCCGGCATCACCAGCAGGCGCTGGCTGGGGGCGTCGACGGCCATGCAAGACGGTGATGGGAATGCCGATGTTCTAGGCGCCATGCCGAGTCCTGCCCAGTGTCTGGAACACCATGCGAGGACAGGAAATGGCCTTAACCTGCCTCGACTACGGACCGTGCCGTGACCACCTCGGGGAGTCGCTCCATCCTGATTTGCTCAGGCAAGGGAGGCGTGGGCAAAACCACCCTCACCGCCAACCTGGGCATCGCCCTGGCCAGGCAGGGCATGCGCACCGCTGTGCTGGATGCCGACTTCGGCCTGCGCAACCTCGATCTGCTGCTGGGCCTGGAGAACCGGATCGTCTACACCGCCCAGGAGGTGCTGGCGGAGAGCTGCCGGCTTGACCAGGCCCTGGTGAAGCACAAGCAGGAGCCGAATCTGGCGCTGCTGCCCGCGGGCAACCCCCGCATGCTCGAGTGGCTGAAGCCCGAGGACATGCAGCGGATCGTGGCGCTGCTGCGCGACAGCTTCGACATCGTGCTGATCGACTGTCCCGCCGGCATCGAAGACGGCTTCAAGAACGCCGCCGCCGCCGCCGAGGAGGCGATCGTGATCACGACCCCGGAAGTGTCCGCCGTGCGGGACGCTGACCGGGTGATCGGGCTGCTGAACACCCGTGGCATCAAGCCGATTCAGCTGGTGCTCAACCGGGTGCGGCCGAAGATGATGGCCAACCAGGAGATGTTGGCGGTGGACGACGTCACCGACATCCTGGCGCTGCCCCTGCTGGGCCTGGTGCTGGAGGACGAACAGGTGATCGTGAGCACCAACCGCGGCGAACCGCTGACGCTGAACGGCAGCCAGTCGCCTGCGGCCCAGGCCTACAGCAACATCGCCCGCCGGGTCTGCGGTGAAGAGGTGCCCTTGATCGATCCGGCCAAGGTGCGGCGCGGCCTGCGGGCCAAGCTCGGCCGCCTGATGCAAACCAAGATCTTCTGAGCCGATGACCCTGCGCGATTTCGTTAACAAGCTGCTCGGTCGTCAGCCCGCCAGCGCCACCACCGCCCGCGAGCGGCTGCAGTTGGTGCTCGCCCACGACCGCAGCGATCTCAACCCGGAACTGCTCGAGCAGATGCGCCGGGAAATCCTCGAAGTGGTGAGCCGCTACGTGGAGATCGACCTCGAGGAAGGCGACGTGAGCCTGGAAACCGAGGACCGGGTGACGGCCCTGGTGGCCAACCTGCCGATCCGGCGGGCCAAGGCCGTGGTGCGGCCCGAGACCGAGCCGGCCGCCCACGAACCGGCCCCAGCCACCGCGGCCAGCAAGGAAGAAAGCGAGCCCGTCTGGACCGCCACCCAGGCCTGAGGGGAACCCTGGGGGGAGCTCCGCAGCCAGCCCCCCATGGCCAACGACCGCCTGACCGCCGTCACCCCCGCTGAGCGGCAGGTGCTGGCGGCGTTGCGGCGTGGTCTGAGCAACAAGGCGATCGCCGCCGAGCTGGTGCTCAGTCCACGAACCGTGGAATGCCACATCTCCCATCTGCTGGCCAAGAGCAGCTGCCGAAGCCGCACCCAACTGCTGCTGTGGGCCCTGACCGAGCGATAGGCTCGGCCCGGAAGCCCCGCTTCCTCTGCCGGCTTAGCTCAGTGGTAGAGCAGCGCTTTTGTAAAGCGAAGGCCATCGGTTCAAATCCGTTAGCCGGCTTACAACCCAACGCCTGCACAAAAAAAGGGCGCCTTTGAGGCGCCCTGGATAATGATCGCTGGGATCGGAATCGGCCTTCGATCAGAGGGCGTTGCCGCGGGGCAGAACCTCTTCAGGGAAGACGAAGTTTTCGTGCGGCTGGTCAGCCGGTGCCATCCAGGCACGCAGACCTTCATTCAACAGAATGTTCTTCGTGTAGAAGGTCTCGAATTCGGGGTCCTCAG
>BJHC01000041.1 GCA_014191535.1 Cyanobium sp.
CGCGGCCAGGGCAGACGCGGCGGCCAGCAGCCAAGGGCCACTGAACATCAGCGCCACCACCGCAGCGGCCCCCAGGGCCTTGGCCACATTCCCGTCGAGCCCCAGCAGCCAGTTTTTGGTCCACCCTTCCCAAAGGGAGGCGAAGTTGGCGTACATCCGCAACTCCAGGGCGTCGAGGCCCAGCAGATAGCGCAGGCGGTAGCCGCCCCCCTTGATGCGGCGCGCCAGGGCCAGATCCTCCACCACCTCCGCCGCCAGGGCGCGATGGCCGCCGATGGCGTCGTACGCCTGGCGGCGGAACAACATGAAGGGCCCGGCGGCGAAGGCCACGGCACTGGCCGGATCGTTGGCGGCCTCGATCGGAAAGCCCAGCCCCAGCAGGCTGGCCATGATCGGCTGCACCATCCACTCCGCCAGACAGCCGCAACTCAACCGCGGCGCCAGGCTGAACAGATCGGCCTGCTCCCGGCAGGCCTGGGCCAGGGCCCGCCGCAGCGTGGCCGGCTGCAGGCGCACATCGGCATCCACAAACAGCACCCAGGGGCTCTGCACCTGCTCCATGGCCTGGCTGCAGGCCCAGTTCTTGCCCACCCAGCGCTCGCCGCTGGGCCGCGGCCCCGCATCCAACAACGCAAACCCCGCGGTGGTGCCTGGGCAGGCATCGGCCGTGGCCTGGGCCAGGGCCGCAGTGGCGTCGGTGGAGCGGTCATCCACCACCAGCACGCGCCAGTTGCTGCAGGGGGTCTCGCTGCGCAGCAGGCTGGTGAGACAGGGCCCGATGTTGGCGGCTTCGTTGTAGGCGGGCACCACCACCGTGAGGCTGGTCTGGGGCAAGGCCGCGGACGCGGGCCCGTCCTCCTGCAACCGTGGGGCCCGCGCGAACACCCGTGCCAGCGCCACGATCAGGATCGTCAACCCCAGCGCCGCCGCCGCGGCCAACAGCAGGGCCCCCCATGGCAGCAGCGGGATGGCAGTGGCCAGGGGCCGGGCTTCACAACACCCCACCAGCATCGCTGAGCCCCGTTGAACGGCCTCCCTGGACAGGGACGGGACAATGGGACATGGCATGGCTGGCGCCGGTGAATCCCGCAGACGCAAATCCCGCTGAGTTGCAGCCGGAGCCGAGCCAACCCGCTGCCGCACCTGCTGCCGAGCCACCGGTTGAGCCGAAGCTGGCGCCGCTGCCCTTGAACCTCAGCGAAGAGGCACCCGGCAACCTTCAGGCCCCCTCCGCCACCCCTCCAGGCGGCGGCGCCAGCGGATTTCAACCGGGTGGTATCCGCGAACTGCTCCAGCAACTGGGGGTGTTCCAGTCGGCGTCGGTCGAGCAACTGCTGCCGGCCCTGCAGATCCTGGGTCTGGCGGTGGTGGCGGGGGTGGGGCTCAAGCTCACCGGTGCGGTGCTGGGGGCGATCAATGAACTGCCCCTGCTCGGCCAACTGCTGCAACTGGTGGGATTGGTCGCCGCCCTGCAATTTCTGGCCCGCAATGCCCTGCACCAACAGAAACGGGCGGCCCTGCTGGCGCGGATCGAACAGATCAAGACCAACCTGTTGGGCTGAAGGGCGCATAGGCTCCAGCGCACGTGCCTCCAGACCCTTGAGCGAGCCTTCCTTCCAGTACGAACCGGTGGAGCGCTTCGGCGAAGGCCTCACCACACGCCGCCCCTGGAACACCGCTGCCCTGCGCGGTGTGGAACAACTCAACGGCCGCGTGGCCATGCTCGGCTTCGCCGCCGCCCTGGTGGGGGAGCTGATCAGTGGCCACGGCCCCGCTGGCCAAGTGCTGGCGCTGGTGCGTTGGTACCTCAGCTGAGCCATCCCCCATGACACGCCTCCTCGCACCCCTCACAGCCCTCAGCCTCGGCCTCGCTGCCGCCGCGGCCCCAGCCCCCGCCCAGGCGATCGACCTCACGCAGGCCTGTGCCCGCTTCGCCAGCAAGCTCAACGACGCGGTGCAATCCGGCGACAGCGCCAAGGCCCAGAAGGTGTACCAGGTGGGAAGCCAGCGGATCGCCAGCCGCTTCAACGGCGCCACCTGCCCGAACGTGCAGGCACCGGCGGCGACACCCTCCAACTGACCTGAACGGCCCGTCGATGCGCACCCTCAGCTGGCAGGAGTTCGATCGGGCGGTGGAGCAACTGGCGCACCGAGCCCGCCAGATGCCTGGGTTAACCGGGATCTACGGCGTGCCCCGGGGCGGGCTGGTGTTGGCGGTGGCCCTCAGCCATCACCTGGAGCTGCCGTTGCTGGAGCAGCCAGGGCCCGGCTGCCTGGTGGTGGATGACGTCTACGAAACCGGGCAGACGTTGGCGCCCTATCGGCACCTGCCCGGTTGCCATGTGGCGGTGTGGGTGAGCAAGGCGGAGCCGGACTGGTGGCATGCCGCGGAGGTGACGGCCTCGGAGGAGTGGCTGCTGTTCCCCTGGGAAAACCGGGCCCTGGCGGCGGCCGATGAACAGCACTACCGGGAGTCACGGGCGTGACACGCCGCAGCCTCTACCTGGCCTCCCCCTACGGCTTCTCCGCCCATTGGCGGCAGCGGCTGCTGCCCGATTTCGTTGCCGCCCTGGAGGCCCTGGGCCTGGAGGTGTGGGAACCGTTCAGCCGCAACGGCCAGGTGGATCTGGCCCAGCCGGGCTGGGCCTGGCGCGTGGCCCAGGCCGACCTCCAGGACGTGCGCGATGCCGATGCGCTGCTGGCGATCGTGAATGGCACGCCGCCCGATGAGGGGGTGATGCTGGAACTGGGGGCCGCCATTGCCCTGGGCAAGCCGGTGTTTCTGTTTCGCGACGACTTTCGCCGCTGCAGCGACTCGGAGGACTACCCGCTCAACCTGATGGTGTTCAGCGGTCTGCCGCAACAGGGTTGGCAGGACTGGCTCTATGGCTCCCTGGAGGAGCTCTCGGACCCCAACAAAGCGCTACTGCGTTGGCTGCACAGCAGCCATGCCCCAGGGGCAGCCCCCTGAGCCGCAAGCATCGGCTCAGGCGTCGTCCCGCTCCTCGTCATCCCATTCCGCGGCCAGGGCTTCGAGGGCGTCGAAACGGCCCTGCTGCAGCAGCCAGGCACTTTGCTCCGCCAGCCAGCGGCGATGCTGCGGAGCCAAGGTGGCCGCGAACGATCGCTCCGTGGCGCGCTGGGAGGATTCCACCAGATCTGGCGCAAAGCCGGACCGTAGACACCGCTGGTGGCGTGACAAGGCCCGCCTGCGGGGATCACAGGAAGTCTTCAGGGTTGGCTGAATCACCCAGCTGAGTACATCAACGGATAGCGCCCGCCCCTGCCTCCGCTTCGATGACGCCGTGGGAGATGGGGCCCCCAGCGGCAGCCTGGCTGGGGGATTTCTTCCAGGCCTGCACCAGAGCCATCGTCCGAGCGGGCGCTCAGCGGCAGTCAGCCGTTGAGATCGTTGGGTCGGCGCAGCACAAACACCACCCCGGCGGTGAGCAACACCGTGACGGCCAGCATGGCGGCGATGGCGGTGCTGTAGTCGGTTTCCATCGCCCTGGTGCGCAGTTCCCCTGCACCGTAGGCCGGCCGCTTCGTGAAGTTCTGGCCGAATCCTCCGCCAGCCCCCCAAATGCCATCAGGCTGGCGGCATGGGTCTCAGCCACTGCCCCCTCTGCATCGCCCTGGCGGTGCTCTCAGTCGTGCGTGCCGCGGCGCACCTCAGCCTGCTGGGCCTGAGCCTGCTGCCGGGCCCGCAGGGCCGCCCGATCATCGGGGGTGGCCAACAAGGCCTCCAGGCGCTGCAGCTGCGCTTCCCGCTTGGCCCGTTCCGTCGCCAGTCTCCACAACAACGACATCGGCCGATCGCGTGTTGAGCGGACGCTAAGGAGTAGGGCCTGCCCCGGCCACCGCCGCCACCATCCGGTGTGCAGAAGCGCACACGCCTTCAGCTCCGCTTGTGCAACGGCCTGCGCTGCTCACAATGCGACTGAAGCCTTTGCACCCCACGTCGTGGCTCCCCTCAGCGCAACGCATCGCCAGCGCAAGGCTTATTCGATCCGCTACCGCAATGAGCGCCATACGCTCGCGGAATGCTGCCTGTATGCGGCCAGCCATGAAGAGGCCCGCCACCTGGCGATGGAGCTATACCCCCATCTGCGCCATCACCCCAACCAGATCGATCTGATCTGGTGCCACGAGCACAACTCAACCCAGCGCCCGTGAGCTCTGCGGCTGGCTGAGCAGCTGGGGATGCACGATGTCCACAATCCTCCCCAGTTCATCGAGGATGTAGTGGCGTCGCCGGGTCTGGCGGGCGCGGGAGAGCGATAGACGAATCGCCGAGGGCAGGTCGTCGTGATCGCATTCGTTTCTGTAGCCGCCGTGCTCCAGCCGGCAGACAACCGAATAACGCATGGGATCCCAACAACCGGTGCCACCTCAGAAGTAATGAAGAGCACCGAAGACCGGGCACGCCCTGGGAATTGATTTAAGAATTCGGCGCAACCCACCCCCGTCCTGGGGGCCATCCAGCCTGCCGCCATGCCGTCCCCGTCAGGCCCCAGCAGCCAAGCGATCGACATCCAGGGGCTGTGGAACAACCGGCCGTTCCGCAGCTTCTGGCTCGCCAACCTGATCTCCAACCTGGGCACCAGCGCCTTCGTGATGGCGATGACCTGGCTCACGGTGAAGACCTACGGAGCCCATGGCATCGCGCTGCTGGCCCTGGGCTATGGCCTGCCCCAGTGCCTGCTGCAGGTGTTTGGTGGCGCCATCACCGATCGCATCCCCCGGCGCCTGTTGTTCTTGCGAACGCAAACGGCTCTCCTGCTGGTGGCCTTGATGCTGCTGCTGGCCACCACCCAGGGCCTGGTGCCGCTGTGGCTGTTGGTGGCGGTGAATGCCTGCAACGGGGTGATCTCCGCCTTCGACACGCCGGCCCGCACGGCGCTGATCAGCGAAATGGTCGACCGTGAGGACCTGGTCACCGCCCAGCAGGTCTACAGCGTGGCCTCGAACGTCACCAATGTGTTCGGCCCGGCCCTGGGGGGGATCCTGCTGAGCCTTGGCAAGGGAGATCGCAGCCATGAGGACATGGCCTTCCTGTTCAACGTGCTGAGTTTCCTGCCGCTGCTGGCCTGCATTCCCTGGCTGCCGCGCACGCCGGCCCCCGCCCATCCCGGAACCCGGCCACCGCTCTGGCAATCGATTCGCGAAGGGCTGCACTACGTGCGCCATCAACGTCAACTGCGGCAGTTGCTGCAACTGCTGGCGCTGGTGATGCTGCTGGGCCTTCCCTTCCAGACGCTGCTGCCGATCTTTGTGCACGACAACACCAACCTGCACACCCACCACGCCACCTACGCCGCCTTGCTCTCCGCCGTGGGCCTGGGGGGTGTGGTGGGGTCGTTGCTGGGCATGGCCTCCGGCCAGGCCAGGCGCCTGGGGCTGGCCCTGGCGGCGGCCGCCCTGGGGTTGGGGCTGGCGATCCTGCTGCTGGCGGGCAGCCAAGTGATCCATTGGGCCTCCCTATCCGCGTTCCTGGCGGGGGCCTGCGGGGTGTTCAGCCTCAACCTCAACAACGCCCTGATGCAGGGGCTCACGCCGATGGAGCTGCAGGGCCGCGTGATCGCAATCGCCAACCTCGGCAAGGGTCTGCAGGCCTTCAGTGCCGCTGCCGCCAGCGAGGCGATTCATCTCCTCGGCCGGGCCATGGCGGGCAGCAACGCCTACCTGCTGGTGCAATCCAGCCTGGCCCTGGCTCTGCTGGTGGGGGTGGCGTTGCTCTGGCGACCGATGACCCGACTGGAACCTCGGGCGATCACGCCTTAAGGCCCTGGAGCGCGGGTCAGTAGAAGAGGCTGTAGATGCGCAGCGTGGCGTAGCCCAGGGGCGCCGGTGAGGACTTGGGCCCCGCCGGCCAGGCGGTGACGGCGAACATGTAGGTATCGGCCTGGTCGGGGTTGGCCCAGGGCTTGAGCACCGTGGTCACCGTGGTGCCCGGGGCCACGGGCGGTTCAAAGCGAATCTGGAAGCGGCGGATGCCCTGCTCAAACGTTGCCGTCACCGGCAGCTTGCGCCCCTCCGCCCGCGGACGCCCCACGAACGCCGACGTGCGCTCGACGTCGTAGGGGAACCACCAATCCGATCCGCGGGTCTGCTGGATGGTGAGTCCGCCCAGGGGGGCGCCGGCATCGGCGGGAAGTTCCACGGTGAAGTAGTAGTCGGGCTGGGGATCCCAAACGGTGTTGTAGTAGGCGATCAACTCCGCCCTCCAGGGCGGGTTGGTGAAGAAGGTGGCCCCCTGAATCTCCACAGCGCCACATCGGGCCTGGAGCAGCAGGGGCGCTAGCGCCGCCAGCCCCCAACGCGTGAGCATCCGGTGACGCAACACCGAAGAAAGTCTGACAACCCTGGGACTCACCGCTGGGGCTGTCAGAACGGGGCCTCGCGCTGCCCCTGCAGCGGATTGCTCTGTCACCACCGATGGGCCCCTCCAACCCCCACCTCTTCTATGAGGATGAAGACCTGATCCTGCCGATGCTGCTGCATCAAGCCGATGCCATGGGCAGCCCCTGCGGCTGCCGCGACTGCCATGGCATTCGCCTGCGCATGGAGCAGATCCAGCAGCTGCAGGGTCGGCTGCCCAAGGCCTCCTGAACCTCAGCCCATGGCCTCAGCGTGGTTCACCAACAGGTGCTCCACCTCCTCGAGGCCGGCCGTGGCGGCGCGATGGGCCCGCTCGAAGTTGCCCTCCGCCCCCTCCAGCAGCCCTTCGGCCACGCGATCAATCAACAGCTCCCGTTGCTCCTGTAGCAGAGCCAGCAGCTCGCACTCGATCAGGTGGCGCACCCCCTGACGGCTGAGCCCATCGCTCTCGCTCTCCGCCACCGTGCCGCGCACGAGCTCCTGCACAAACAACCGCTGCACCTCACTGCTGCGCAGGAAGCTCTCCACCGCATTGAGGGCCCCATCCACCAGGGTGCGCTCCACCTCCGCCGGTTCCCCCTGCAGCTTGAACTCCCAGTCGAGGTGACGCCGCTGCCAGCCGTCCTGATGCAGATGGGGCATCACCGCCTGGCTGAAGCTGTCCACCGAGATCTCGTAGACCCGCTCCGCCAGCCGCTCACACCAGCTGTGACCATGGGCCCGCAGGCTGGCCCGCAGCTGCTCGCGTTGCACGGCATGGCCGCCATGGTGGCTATGGCAGACGCCATCGGGGCATTCAATTGCGCTCAGGGCCATGGGGAAGGAGGTGCGCACAAGCGCCAGACCATTCCGTCGCTCTAGCAACGGTGTGCGGGCCCTGGCAGCACCGGTTGGCAGCACAGAGGTGGCAACGCAGCCGATAGGGTCCGGGCACATGCGCCGGGATCCCATGCACGCCACCTACTTCGGGGCCAATGGCTGGCTGCTGGAGCTGGCCGGCCTGCGGGTGCTGGTGGATCCCTGGCTCACCGGGCCGCTGCAGTTCCCGCCTGGGCCCTGGTTCTTCCAGGGGGAGCTGGCGGAGAGCCGGCCGGCCCCAACGGATCTGGATCTGTTGCTGCTCACCCAGGGGCTCGACGACCACTGCCACCCGGCCAGCCTGGCGCTGCTGCCCAAGACCTTGCCGGTGGTGGCCTCCGCCAGCGGAGCGGCCAAGGCCCGCCAGTTGGGCTTCCAACAGGTGACGGCCCTGGCGCCGGGGCAGCAGCACCAGCTCGGTGAGCTGAGCATCACCGCCACCGCGGGCGCACCGGTGCCGCAGGGGGAGAACGGCTACTTACTCGAGCACCCCCGCGGCTCCCCCTCCCCTGAACCCCATGGCCACCCGCCCGCCAACCTTCCGGGGCGCCGCCTGGATGCGGTGATTACCCCGGTGGTGGATCTCGGCCTGCCCCTGGCGGGAGCCTTCGTGCGCGGCACCCAGGTGCTGCCGCAGCTGCTGGAGCGGTTTCAGCCCCACACCGTGCTGGCCAGCACCGCCGGCGGCGATGTGCGCTTCAGTGGCCTGCTCACCCAGGTGCTGTGGCAGAAGGGCAGCACCGCGGCAGCGGCCACGGCCCTGCCCGAGGGCTGCCGGCTGATCGATCCGGTGGTGGGGGAGCGCTACGCCATCGCTGCCGAGGTGTGAACAGCCAGGCCCACGGCCCATCACCCCAGGCCGCAACATTGCTCACCCGGCTGAGCGCCATCGCCGACGCCAGGGGGCGGAAGGGCCCACCAGGCTGAGGCCCTCACCCCGCCCGAGGGCCATGATCCGCATCCGCAGTGACCGTGCCGGCTTCTGGGCCGCCATGACAGCCCCGTGGCCGGAGCGACCGCAGCCATCAGCCGGGCAACAGCGACGAGAGCCGGCTGCGGAAATCCCCCTTGGGCATGCCACCGCGGATCTCACCGTGGATGGTGAATTCCCCCTCGGGGTCACTCACCACTAGATAGGTGGGCCAGCCCATCCCCTGCTTGTCGGGGTATTGGGTGAGCAGCACCTTGCGGTAGCGGCGATACAGATCGGTGTCCTGCAGCATCACGCTCACGAAGGTGCAGCCCAGCTCATCGCAGACGGCGGCGTCGTAGTGGCTCATGCGATGGCAGGTGCCGCAATCCTCGGAGCTGAACTTGAGCACGTGCAGCATCGGGGGGGCGCAGCTCGGCAAACCTTAGGCAGATCGGCCCGCCGTGCACCCCAGGGCTGACAACGCCGTGCGCCGTTGCTAGTGGGTGAAGGTTGCCCTTCGCCGCGGCTCATCGGTGCCCCAGCTCTACCAACTCACCGTTCACTTCCAGGATGGCGATTCCCACCTCTGCATCCGTGCCGAGAGCGAACAGCAGGCGGAGGCCATTGGCCAAGAGCTTTTCCCCCACTGCAGCCTGGAGGCGGCCCTGCGGCAACTGCCGAAGCGAGGCTGGATCGGCCAGACGGAGCAAGAGGATTGAGCGCGCTGTGTCCGGGGTCTGACCAGGGTTAGTCAGACCGCCGACACCGCCACCGATACCGCCACCGACACCGCCATCGGGGGCACATCGCCGCACACCGCGCTCCCCATCCGCTCCCCATCCGCTCCACACCACTCCACACCGCTCC
>BJHC01000042.1 GCA_014191535.1 Cyanobium sp.
GGCGGGCATCTGGGACTGGGCTTGGTTGCAGGCATCCACCTCGGAAATGGCCGATTGGAACGTGGTGGAGCCGGCCAGGGCGGCCGGTGTCAGCCCAAGGCCCCCGAGCAGCAGACCGGCGGTGAGCAGGGTGCGGTGGGCCATGGCCTTGGGGTGCTGTGGTGCGTGTGGGGAGAGTCTGACTGCTTTTCTCGGGGCTGGCTGGCTGCGGCGTGCTCGTGAGCGCTCAGCGATCGAGGGCGCTGCGCAGTTCGCCGCAGAAACCACCTGCTGCCGCCGCCACATCGCCACCGCTCTGATGGGCTGCGGCCATCACCTTCACCAGCGCACTGCCCACGATGGCGCCGTCGGCGCCCCAGTCGCGCACCTGGATGGCCTGCTCCGGCCCTGAGATGCCGAAGCCCACCGCCACCGGTGTGGGCCCCATGCCCTTGAGCTGCTGCACCAGCCCCGCCACCCGGGATTCGATCGTGGTGCGCACCCCCGTCACGCCGGTGACGCTCACCAGATAGGTGAAGCCGCGGCTGGCCGCCGCAATGCGGCCCATGCGCTCAGCTGGGGTGGTGGGGGCCACCAGCAACACCAGGTCGAGGCCGGCGGCGGTGGCGATGGTGGAGAGCTTCTCGGCCTCCTCCAGGGGGAGGTCGGGCACCACCAGCCCGGCGGCGCCGGCGGCGGCGGCATCGCTGCAGAACCGCTCCATGCCGCGGTTGAGCAGCGGATTGCTGTAGGTGAACAGGATCACCGGGATGGTGAGCTCACCCCGTAGGCCGCCGAGCATCTCCAGCACGCGGCCGGGGGTGGTGCCGGATCCGAGGGCGCGGCTGGCGGCCGCCTGGATCACCGGGCCATCGGCCAGGGGATCGCTGTAGGGAATGCCCAGCTCAATCAGGTCGGCCCCGGCGGCCTGCAGGGCCAGCAGGCTGGCGCGGGTGCCGGCCAGATCCGGATCGCCCGCCATCAGAAACGGCATCAGTGCGCAACGGCCCTGGCTCTGCAGCTGCTCAAAGCGCTGCTGGATCGGGGTGCTGGGGGTCACGGCCGCGCTGGATCTGCCGCTGAGCCTATGGGGTCGGCGGCTCGGGGTTTTGCTCCAGCTCCTGCAGCAGTTGCTGCTGTTCCTCGGGGCTCAGGGCGTCAAAGCGCTTCTGCAGTTCCTCATCGGTGGCGGACTCATAGGCCGAGCGGTATCGGCGCCGCTGCTCCATGTAGGTCATGTTGCCGGTGACCACCCGGAACAGATAGGAGCCGGTCCAGACCACCACGATGGCCACCAGCAGCAGCTGGGCGGCGATGCCGGCGGAGAATCCCTCCAGGCCTGCCGCCTGAAACCCCCAGTAGCCGGCTCCTCCAATGGCAAACAGGCCAAGGCCGATCAGCAGCGCCTTGCCGCGGGTGATGCCGCTGTTCATGGCCGCCTCATGCCTGGGGGCCCTGGCCCTGCATCCGCAGATTCACAAACGGAGCAAACAGGATCAGCCCGGGAAAAAACAGAAACACCAGGCCATAGATGCCGGTGCGCTCCAGCTTGCCCATCACGGTCCAGCGCTTGGCCATCCAGGCCATCAGCGCCAGGGGCACCACCACCAAATAAGCACCGCCGAGGGCGATGTAGGCGCCGATCACCAGCAGGGTTTCGCTGGAGAGGGAGCTGAGAAACCCAGGCAGGGGCACGGCAGCGGTGCTGTTCTGAGCTGAATCTAGGATGGACATCCCGAGGCGGGGGATGCCTTGCCGCGCCGGGGAGCATGGCGGAATTGGTAGACGCAGCGGACTTAAAATCCGCAGACGGCAACGTTGTGGGGGTTCAAGTCCCCCTGCTCCCATCAGCGGTTTTGACCTGTTGACTTCAAACCGCCTCAGGCTTTTGCTGCAAACCCTCTTGCAGGGCCTGCTGCTGGGCGCCCTGGTGGGGTTGGCCTGCTGGCCGTTCAATTGGATGGACCGCTGGCAGGACCAGCTGCTGGGGCGCTTGCCCGCGTTCAGTGGCGGGCCTTGGACGCCGCTGGCCCTAGCCCTGGCCTGCTCGCCGCTGCTGGTGGTGCCGCTGCTGCTGTTGTTGCAGAGGCGTGTGCTGGCCTCGGGCGCAGGCTCCGGTATTCCCCAGGTGATGGCCAGCATCGAGGAGCCCGGGCGGGGGGAGCGTTTGTTGGGCCTGACGCCCACGCTGCATCGCTTGGTGCTGTGGTGTGGGGCCACCCTCAGCCTGTTGCCCCTGGGCCGTGAGGGTCCGGTGGTGCATATGGGGGCGGCGGTGGCCCAGGGGCTGCGGCGCCGTTTCCCAGGTCTGTTGCCCGGCCTGAGCCAGGCCCAGCTGCTGGCCCTGGCGGGCGGTGCCGGTCTGGCGGGCGGCTTCAACACCCCGCTGTTGGGGGTGGTGTTTGTGGTCGAGGAGTTTCTTGGCAGCTTCGCGCCCCAGTTGATTTGGCCAGCGCTGCTGATCAGTGCTGCCGCGGCCGCCATCAGCAGCCTTGGGGGGCAGCCCGAATTCGCCATGGGGGTTCTGGGGGCCCAGCCCCTGGAATTGATCCAACTGCTGTGGGCCGTGCCCTTGGGTGTGGTGGGAGGCCTGCTGGGGGGAGGGTTCTCCCGGTTGCTGCTCCGCGTCAGCCGCCGTTGCTTCGGGCCTGCCCGCCGCCAGCCCCTGAGGCTGGGCTTGGCGGTGGGAGCTGTGCTCACCTTGTTCCTGCTGCTCAGCGGTGGCGCCAGTGGCGGTGACGGGGAGCTGCTGATGCACCACCTGTTGGCTGAGGGGCAGCTGCAGGGCCCCCTGGGCTCAGGGATCCCGGCGGAGCTGCTCACCCTGGTGCTGCGGGTTGTGGGGCCCGTGCTGGCGTTGGGGGTGTCGATCCCCGGCGGTTTGATTGATCCCGCCTTTGCCTTCGGCGCCCTGCTGGGCCACAGCGCTGGCCAGTTGCTGGGGGAGCCGCAGTTGGGGCTGGCCCTGGGCATGACCGCCGGCTTGGCGGGGGCCACGCAGCTGCCCGTCATGGCGGTGCTGTTCGCCCTGCGCCTGGCCGGTGATCAACAGCTCCTACCGGGAATTCTGCTGGCGGCTGTGTTAGCGGCCTACAGCAGCCGATTGCTGCTGGATCGGCCCGTGTACCACGCCCTCATGAACCTCATGGATGCTCCTGAATCAACAGGGCCGAGCGCTCGCGGGTGAGGATCAACCAGAGCCATTTGGTGAGCAGGCTGATGCGGTTCTCCGTGTCGGGCATGAAGGCCAGGTGTGCCAGCGCCCACAGCAGCCAGCCGAGCGGTCCGCTCAGCTTGAGGCCCCGCAGGTTGGCCACCGCAAACAGCGGTCCCACCACCGCCATGCTGCCGAAATCGGTGAAGACAAAAGGGCCATGGGCCTGTTGCTGTTGCCGCGCCAGGATGTCTGCGGCCACCCAGCCCCCCATCTGCACGGCGGGTCCGGCCATGCCGGGTAAGGGGGTGCCCTCGGCGGTGTGGCTGTAGCTGCACAGGTCGCCCACCACGCGGATCTCGGGCCGGCCGGCGATCGAGAAGTCCGGCTCCACCACCACCCGGCCGGCTCGATCGAGGCTGCAGCCGGTGCGCTCCGCCAGCAGTTGGCCCAGGGGTGAGGCGGCCACCCCGGCGGTCCAGCAGATGGTGCCAGCCTCCAGGGTCACCTCGCCGCTGGCGGTGTTCACCACCACCTGGTTCGCGGCGATCGCCTTCACGCGTCCCCCCAGCAGCAGGTTGACGCCGTTGCGTTGCAGATGCTCGCCCGCTGCCTTGGACAGCTGGGGATCCATGGCCCGCAGCACCCGGTCGCCCGGATCCACCAGGGTCACCTGGCAGAGGTGGGGGTCAACCTGTTTGAAATCACGCTCCAGGGTGTGGCGCAGCAGATCGTTGAGCGATGCCGCCAGCTCACAGCCGGTGGGGCCGCCCCCCACCACCACCACCGACTGCAGCAGGCGCCGGCGTGCGGGGTCGGGGGTTTGCTCCGCCTCCTCCAGGGCGCTGAGCACCTGCTGGCGAATCGCCATGGCATCGCTGAGCGACTTCATGGGGGTGGCGAAGGCCTGCCAATCGTCGTGGCCGAAGTAGCTGCTGGTGGCTCCCGCCGCCACGATCAGGTGGTCGTAGCGAAGCTGCCGGTCGTTGAACACCACCGCCTTGGCGGCGGGATCGATGTCCACCACCTCCCCCATCAGGATTTGGATGTTGGCGGCGTTGCCGAGCATCACCCGCAGCGGTGAGGCCACGTCGGGGGCCGACACCAGCCCGGTGGCCACCTGGTAGAGCAGCGGCTGGAACAGGTTGAAGTTGCGCCGGTCGATCAACGTGACCCGCACCGTTTTGCCCGCCAAGGTGTGGGCCGCCTTCAGACCGGCGAAACCGCCCCCGACGATCACCACATGGGGCGCATCACGCAGCAGCTCGGAGGGGGGCGTGAGCTCCAGGAAGAAGCGCTCTTTGGCCATGGCCGACAGCGGGTTCAGCGCCGGCCGAGCAAGTCCTCCCAGCTGGGCGGTGGGGTGCCGGCCGGTTTGGTCAGGGGGCGATGGGCAGTGGGGCGAGCCCCCGCATGCGGGGGCTTGGGTTGCTGGGACTTGGGTTGTGTCGTCTTGGTTTGTGGTGTGGCCATGGTGTCCAGTGGATGTGGATATCGCTCACGGATCTCGGATCAAGGATTCGGATCGCTCCGGTGGCTCTGGCGGGATCACGCCGCCCTGCACCGGTTGTTCGTGGTGATGAAAGCAAGGGGGCGATTGTTGGGTCTCGCGCCGATCACTTCGAGAATCACCATAGCCCCAGTGGCCGGGTGCGCCAACCTGGGGCCATTGCGTTGTTCTGAGCCCCATGCGCCGCCGCCAGCTGCTGAAGCTGCTGCCCGCCTCCCTGATGGCTTCGGCCCTCGCGGCGGTGCTGGGGGCCCAGGCCGGATCGGTGGGGCCGGCGACCCCGGGCCGGGTGCGCTTCCTGGCGGTGGCCGACACCGGCAGCGGCAACAGCCATCAGCGGGCCGTGGGGGCGCAGATGGCCGCGGTGCATCGCCAACGCCCCGTCGACCTGGTGGTGCTGGGGGGCGACAACATCTACCCCTCGGGAGACATGGCGCTGATTGAAGCCACCTTCCTGCGGCCCTACGCCGAGCTGCTGGCGGCCAAGGTGCCGTTCCATGCGGTGCTGGGCAACCACGACATCCGCACCGCCAATGGCGACCCGCAGGTGGCCTATCGCCCCTTTGGCATGAAGGGCCGCTACTACAACCTCCGCCGCGGCGACTTGGAGCTGTTCATGCTCGACACCAACGGCAATGCCGATTGGGCCGGCCAGCTGCGTTGGCTGCGCTCAGCCCTGGGCACGAGCACGGCCCCCTGGAAGGTGGTGGTGGGCCATCACCCGATTTATTCCTCTGGCTACTACGGCAACGATCCCGGGCTGCGGGGCAAGATCGGCTCGCTGATGCAGCGCCATGGGGTGCAGCTCTACATCAACGGCCACGAGCACAACTACGAACGCAGCCGGCCCATCGATGGCATCACCTACCTGGTGGTGGGCGGAGGGGGCGCCGCGCTGCGGCCGGTCCTGCCCACCGACCAGAGCGCCCGGGCCCTGAGTGCCTACAGCTTCGCGGAGATCGAGGCGGGCCCCAAGGAGCTCACGGTGACGGCCTGGGACAGCAAAGGCCAACCGATCGACCGCGCCGTGATTGCCCGCCGTTAGCGCTGCTCCAGCCGCTCCAGGTTGGGCACCAGGGCCATGGCGGCGATCAGCCCCAGCCCCAGAACCAGCAGGGCCGGCAGCAGGGCGGCACCGAGGCGTTCATCGCTGGCGTACTGGTACACCCGCACCGCCAAGGTGTCGAAATCGAACGGCCGCAGGGCAAAGGTGAGCGGCAGCTCCTTCACGGTGTCCACAAACACCAGCAGCCCGCCCACCAGTAGGGGACCCCGCAGCAGCGGCAGGTGCACCCGTTGCAGCACACCGATCCAGCTCTGCCCCAGGGAGGTGGCGGCCTCATCCACGCTGGGGGGGATCCGCTCCAGGGCGGCATCCAGGCCCCCTTTCGCCACCGCCAGAAACCGGTCGCTGTAGCCCCAGACCAGCAGCAGCAGGGGCGCCAGGGCGAGGGGACCACCGATCAACATCAGCGCCAAGGCCAGCACCGTGCCGGGCACGGCATAGCCCAGGCCGGCGATGAAGCTGAGCCGCTGCAGCAGCAGGTTGGGGAGCCAGCGCTTGGCAATGGCCAGGAGCAGTCCCGCCGCCACCGTGATCGCTGCCGCCAGCAGCGCCAGACCAAAGCTGCGGCCGCTGAGCCCCAGCAGCTCGATGGGGTTTTCCGCCTGCAGCTGATCCCAGCTCAGCCCACTCCACAGCAGGGGCACCCCCAGGCTGAGCAGTGGCGGCACCAGGCAGATCACTTGGCTGAGCCAGCGGCGGGGGCCCTGAAGGCTCCAGCCCTGGTCGGCCTGGCCGTCGTTGCCCAGGTTCCAGCAGCGGCTGCGGCGCCGCAGGCTGCGTTCGGCCCCCACCAGCAGGGCCACGATCAACAGGGCCACCAGGGCCAGGGCCACCGCGGCCCGGGGGTCTCCGTCCTGCTGCCAGCGCATCAGGATGCCGCCCGAGAGGGTCGGCACCCCCAGCAGCTCCACGGCCCCCAGTTCGTTCACCACCTCCATGCCCCCCAGGGCCATGCCGGCACCGATGGCGGGCAGGGCCATCGGCAGGGCCACCCTCCGGAAACTGCCCCAGGGGCCAACCCCCAGGCTGCGGCAGGCCTCCATCTGACGCTTGCCGCTCACCGAAAAGCTCTCCGTGGAGAGCAGGAACACATAGCTGTAGGTGCTGAGCACCAGCACCAGGGTGGTGGGCAGAAAGCCATGCACCCGCAGCCCCAGCCGGCTGCCCAGGTCGATCAGGGTGGCGGCCAGCAGGTAGCTGGGGGTGGCCAGGGGCAGCAGCTGGGCAATCCGCAGCCAGCGCCGTCCGGGGAACCGGCAGCGGGCGGTGAGCCAGCCGGTGGTGGTGCCCAGCACGGCCGCCAGGATCCCCACCAACGCCAGCAGCGCCAGCGTGTTGCCCACCTGGATCGGGCCTTCGCTGCCCAGGCGCAGGCTCTGCAGCGCGTCGGAGCCCTGCAGGGCAAACAGGCCGAGCCCCACCACGGGGCTCAGGGCCAGCCCGCAGAGCAGCAACACCCCGGAGCCCAGCAGGCTGCGTTGCGGCAGGGGCGCTGGGGAGGCGGCGGAAGGAGCCATGGCGCGAAAGCCTACGGGCTCAGCGATGGGAACCCGCGCATGTCACCAATGTCACAGCGGCGGGTGGCCAATGATCGCGGGCCTGTCGCCGGCGGCGGATGGCACCCCATAGTGCCGGCAGTGCGTGTTTGTGGCCCTGCATTCGATGGTCAAGACCTCCTCCCCGACAGCCATTCGCCCCGCCATGCTGCGGCTGGAGCGGCTGGGTTGCACCGCCCTGTTGGCGGTGAGTGCGGCGGCGGCCCTCGGCACCGGTTTGGCGGTGGGGGAAGCCCGCGCCCAGAGCCAGGAGATCGGGGTGTATTCGGCCCGCCACTACAACACCGACAAGCAGCTGTACCAGCAGTTCACAGCGCGCACCGGCATCAAGGTGCGGTTGCTGGAGGCCAAGGACGACGCCCTGATCGAGCGGCTGCGCAGCGAGGGCAAGAACAGCCCCGCCGATGTGTTGGTGCTGGTGGATGCCGCCCGGCTCGATAAGGCCGCGGATCTGGGGCTGTTCCGGCCGATGCCCTCAGCGGCGCTGCTGCGGGATGTGCCCCTGTCGCTGCGCGACTCCAAGGGGCGTTGGTATGGCCTCACCCGCCGGGTGCGGGTGGCGATCGTGAACCCCAAGCTGGTGCCCCCCGCCAGCATTCGCACCTATGCCGACCTGGCCAAACCCGCCCTCAAGGGCAAGCTCTGCCTGCGGGATCGGCGCAGCGTCTACAACCAGTCGCTGGTGGCCGATCAGATGATCCTGCGCGGGGATGCCGCCGCTGCCCAATGGGTCAAGGGGATGACCGCCAATGTGACCAAGCCCGTGTTCACCTCCGATACGCCGCTGATCCGCGCCGTTGGCAACGGTGAGTGCGGCGTTGGCCTGGTGAACACCTACTACGTGGCCCGCATGCTGTCCGGCGACAGCGGAGCGGCCGATCAGGCCCTGGCCCGGCGCCTCAAGGTGGTGTTCCCCAATCCGGCCCACGTGAACATCAGCGGTGCCGGTGTGGTGAAGACCTCCCGCAATCCCCAGGCCGCTTTGAAGTTGATCGAGTTCCTGGCCTCCCCCAGCGGAGGGCGTGGCTACGCCGAAGCCAACAACGAATACCCGCTGCGGGGCACGGGCGACAACGCCATCCTCAAGCGGTTTGGCGCCTTCCAGGCCGATGGCGTCTCCGCGGAGCAGATGGGAGCCAAGAACCGGGCGGCCGTGAAGCTGATGGAGGCCAACGGCTGGCCCTGAGCGGCGGGGCCGCTGTTGGGTTGGTGAACGGCCCCTGGCGGCCGGTGGTCTCGAGCTGCGCTGCGCGGGTGGGACCACTCCGCCCCATGGGTGGTCCCACCCTTGGAGGCGCCTGCCTGGCCCTCTGACCGGGGGCCGTCGGGCCAGCCGCCATCGCGGGCCAGACGGACGCAATAGGACTTGCTACTGAGAATCGCTTGCAAAAGGGCCGGGTCTTGTTTAGGTTGCGACGCATTCGCAATTAGCCCGTTCGTCCGGGACCCATGAGTTTCCGTTTCCT
>BJHC01000043.1 GCA_014191535.1 Cyanobium sp.
CCACGAATCCGCCCTCAAGGAGGCCGAGACCGACGCCATGAAGCGGGCATTGATGACCTTCGGGAACCCGTTCGGCCTCGCTCTCTATGACAAGCGCCAGCGGGAGGTGACCAGCTCACCGGCACCTGAACGCCCAACAGCACACCCGCCGCAGGTCCAGCCAGCTCCCCAGCAGCATGCAAGGGCATCGACAGCTACAGAGCCCCCGGCTCAGGCTGCTGTCCGTACAGCCCAGCAGGATCCGGCGCTGCTGCCCCTCGATGCGGCCACGATCCGTACGCTGCACGGCGCCATCCGCCAGCTCCCTCGCCCCCTGCTGGAGGCCCTCACCCAGGGTTTCCGCAAGCGTTTCTCCATCCCTGAGGAGGCCACGACGATCGCTGATCGGATCCTGCAGAAGCGTCACCACGACTGGATCGAGGCGTTTCTGATTCAGCAACAGCACCAGCGGCATGATGTGCTGCCGCGTGAGTGAGCGGATCAGACTTCCACCATCCCCCATCAGGCCGCAGCAGGCGGTTGCGGCCTCACTCCTTCATCCCCATGCGTCATTCCCTCGGCCGGGTGGTCGCCACCGCGGCCATCGCCGCAGCGGTCCCGGAGGCCGTGATCATTGGCCTGCTCGATCGCCATGCCGCCCGCGACTGGGGCGATCTCAATGCTGAGGACAAGGCCATCAACGACGCCGATCACAGCCACGCAGAAGGCCGGCTCTTCTCCAGCTACGCCACCGAGGAGCACGGGACCATCTGGGTGATCACAGACGATCTGCGCGGGGAGGGTGACGACGGCCCCATCACCACCGTCCTGTTCCCGGAGGATTACTGAGACTCTGCGCTCTGGCTCCAGCGGCAGAAGTCACGGTTGCCACGCCACTACTGATCCTGGTTCCACAGCGGAGGATTGGGGGCCCTCAACGAACGTCCGCCGGAAAGAGTGACCCCCCTGTTTGGGCATACTGGTAACCAGCAGAGGCCTGGGGGGTGTTGCTGGTCCAAAGGTAGAAGGTGGGGCAATCGGCATGACGCCCGCCCAACATCAGCGCTCCAGCAGCCAGCGCAGCAGCGAGAAGCCGATGATCAGCCCGATGCCGGTGTTCCAGAACCAGGACGGGCGCTCCGCCAGCCGCTGCAGCCAGGGCGGCAGCCGATCACCTCACTGCTTCAGCACCAGCACCGCCAGCGGCAGCACCAGCAATGGGTTGCCGATGGCCAGAGCGAGTTCGCGGAGCATCAGCACCTCACCTGTGATCCAACCGTATCCAGAGCCAGGCATTCAGGGCTTTTGTTCTTACCGTTGACCCATGGCCTTCCCCCGCATCAGCCACGATCCCGCCGTCATGGGCGGCAAGCCCTGTATCCGCGGGCTGCGCATCACGGTGGGCACGGTCGTGGGGCTGATCGCCAGCGGCAGCAGCCGGGAGCGAATCCTCCAGGCCTACCCACTGCTGGAGCCTGCCGACATCGATGAAGCCCTGGCCTACGCCGCCTGGCGCATGGAAGAGCGAGAAGAGGCGCTGGTCCTGAGCTGATGGCCAGGCTCCTGGTCGACATGGCTGTTTCAACGCAACAGCCTCTCGACCGAATGGATCCCCCTGTTGCGGGCCGCCGGCCATGAAGCGGTGCACTGGTCGGAGGTGGGTGATCCAAGGGCGCCGGATACGGTCCTGATGCAGTGGGCGATCGCCCACGGCTACGCCGTCTTTACGCACGACCTGGACTTCGACACGATGCTGGCCCTGAGCGGTGCCGATTGACCCAGCGTGCTTCAGGTGCGCTGCCTGAACGTCCTGCCCGAGGCGATCGGCACGCTGGTGCTGTCACTGCTCAAGAGCTACGGCGCCGAGATCGAGCAAGGGGTGCTGATGGTCGCCGATGAACGCCGCGAGCGGGTGCGCATCCTGCCCCTGAAGCGATCACCCTGAGCGAGCCAACCCCGGACGACCGTGCTAGTACAGGTGTACGCATCTGGAGTGGTTCATGGGCGTCCCTCTCCCCCGGCCAGCGGCCCAGGCCGCCAGGCTTGAGGCCCCGATCGAGGAGTGGCCCTACCTGGGGCAGGAGGTGCTCGTGCCGGCCCGCAGCCGCAAGGTATGCATGACGTGCCACTGGTTTCGTCATCACGCCGGTGTGAACTGCATCCCCCTGCTCACCTGCCAGCTGCACCAGGGGCTGCTGGGCCAGGGGGAGCACCTCACTCACCGCTGCCTGGGCTGGACCGACGACATGGTGCGCCAGCGGGGCTGGGCACCGGAGGTGGCATGAGCAACCGGCGAACGGTGGTGGGCGTGATGGGTGCGGGGGAAGGTGCCTCGGCTGCAGCCATGCGTCTGGCCGAGGAGCTGGGGGAATGCATCAGCGCCCGGGGCTGGGTCCTGCTCACCGGTGGCCGGCCGGCGGGGGTGATGGCAGCGGCCAGCCGCGGCGCGGCTCGGGTGGAGGGGCACCTGGTGGTGGGGGTGTTGCCCGGTGAGGGGACCGGTGACGACAGGCAAAGCACGGCGGACCTGGATCTGGCCGTGTTCACGGGCATGGGTAAGGCCCGCAACGTGATCAACGTGCTCAGCGCCGATGTGGTGGTGGTGTGCGGTGGCGGCGGCCCCGGCACTGCTTCGGAAGCCGCCCACGCGCTCAACGGTGGCAGGCCGCTGATCCTTCTGGCGGTGCCGGTGCTGTGGAGTGAGTTCTTCTGCTCGCTAAGTGGAGCGGTGGAGACCGCGAGTGAGGTGCAAGAGTGCTGCCGGTTGATCGAGGCCCGACTTACGGAGGCATGAGCCGGCCATCACCTCGCGTCTCCCTGACCCCGCAGGAGGGTTGGCTGAGTGACGACCGCCAGGTGCTGCGCTTCCGCCCGACCCGCTGGGATCGCCACATTCAGCGGCTGGAGATCACCAGCGGGGAGTTGCTTCCAGGCGAGCCGGTTCCGCTGCTCAAGAACCGCCGGGAGATCAGCCAGGATGAAGCTCTCAAGCTGTGGACCGCCAGGCGCCAGGAGGGCTGGAGACCCACTCAGCCCCAGTGGTGATGCGGTGGATCAGGAGTGAGGTTTGCCGTTTGTACACCCTGCAAATAGGCTACCTATACGAATCAGAGGCCACGCCAAAGGATTCTCTCGGGTGACAGAGCGCGCCGTAAGGAGCCTCCGCTCCATGGATGGAAGCTTCGTTGACTGGTGGAAGCAGGCTGTCCAGGGCTCAGGCGCCCCGCACGACAGCACTCAGCAGCGACAGGTTGATTAGGACGATGATGCTGGCGCACAGCCAGCCCGCGGCCTGCAGAGCGAGCGGCGCTCTGAGCTTGCCCATCAGACCGCGCCGCCCGCAGAACCACACCAGCGGGATCACGGCGAAAGGCAACTGCAGCGACAGCACCACCTGGCTCAGCACCAGCAGATTTGTTGTGGCCCGTTCCCCGAACAGGATCACCGTGGTCATCGCCGGAATCAGGGCGAGGCCGCGGGTGAGCAGCCGCCGTTTCCAGTCCGGCAGCCGGATCTGCAGAAACCCCTCCATCACGATCTGGCCGGCCATCGTGGCCGTGAGCGTCGAGCTCTGGCCAGCCGCCAGCAGGGCCACGCCGAACAGCACGCTGGCGAGCGAGGTGCCCAGCATCGGCGTCAGCAACCGGTAGGCCTCGCTCAGGTCGGTGACCGGCTGCGGTAGCCGTCCGTAGAAGCTGCCAGCGGCCAGCACCAGGATCGAGACATTGATCAGAAAGGCCAGGCTGAGGGCGATCAGGGTGTCCCAGGTGCTGTAGGCCAGGGCCCTGGCCTGGGCCCGCACCCCGCCGATCCAACGGCGGGTTTGCACCAACGAGGAATGCAGATAGAGGTTGTGGGGCATCACCGTGGCCCCGAGAATGCCGGCGGCCAGAAACAGCTGCTGCCCGTCCCTGAGGCTCGCGGCCTGGGGGATGAAGCCCTGGCCCACCTGGCCCCAGTCCGGCTGCAGCAAGAACATCTCCACCGCGAAGCAACCCCCCACCAGGGCGACCAGGGCGATCACCAGGGCCTCCAGCCGGCGGATCCCGAAGCGCTGCAGGGCCAGCAGCAACAGGGTGTCGGCGGCGGTGAGGCCCACCCCCCAGGGCAGGGGCAGGCCGAACAGCAGCTGCAGGGCAATGGCGCTGCCCACCAGTTCGGCCAGGTCGCAGGCAATGATGCCCACCTCGGCCAGCAGCCACAGGGGAATTCGGCAGAACCGCGGCAGAAGCTGGCTGCAGGCTTGGGCCAGATCCAGCCTTGTGGCAATGCCCAGCCGGCAGCAGAGCGACTGGAGCACCATCGCCATCAGGCTGGAGAGGCCGATCACCCACAGAAGGCGGTAGCCGAACTGGGAGCCGGCCGCCAGATCCGTGGCCCAGTTGCCCGGATCCATGTAGCCCACGGCCACCAGGTAGCCAGGGCCAAGCACCCGCAGGAAGGTGCGCAGCATGCCCAGGCCGGCAGGCACCTCCACCGTCTGCGCATTGGTACGCGCGGCGGTGCCCAGCGGTGCATCAGGCATGAAGCGACGACAGCGGAGTTGGAGGGTAAGGCGAGGGTGGCTGGGATCCTGCTGGGGCCTGGCTGACCTGAGCCCACCCTGGCGAAGGGATCACCGCCAGCTCAGAAGTCGCGAGGACCTGTGTAGCCACTGAGATCAGCGAGAGTACCCAGCGGCTTGACGCCCGAATCCAAAACGCCCTTGATCTGCCAGCTGGGATAGCCCTGAACCCCCTGCTGCTTGCACAGCTGCGCCTGGCTGTTGGCGCCGTCTTCGGCACATTCGATCACTTGGAGCTTGGCGGCGGCCTCCTTGCCGAAGAGCTCCTTCTGGTCATGGCAGTGGGGGCACCAGTACGCCGTGAACACCCGGGCACCACTGCTGGTCAGGTGCTCCGCCAGAGCAATCTTGGCCGGCGAACTGGCGCTGACGACAGCTGGAGCCGCCCGTCCGCTTTGAGCGACAGGCTGGTCCGCCGAGGCTGCCCAGCCCAGTCCCAGCAGACCGACCAGAAAGGCCGTCATCACTCCGCGAAAGATCAGTTGGCTGCGGTCGATCCAGTCACCTCCAACCAGGCTCAACAGGAACAGCGCGAGGCTGAGGGCGGCAGACACCACACAGAAGGTGCAGAAGGCCTTGATCTCAAAGACCAGGAGCCCCATCAGCACCATGCTGAAGACGGCCATGCCGCTGCAGGTGAGGAACAGCGCCCACCGATTGCCCTCCGATCCAGGGGCCCGCAGACCTCCCCGCAGCAACGGCAGCAGGGCCAGCAGGAGCACCGTGGCGTAGGCAAGGAACCCAAAGAGAGAAAGCGGCTGGCCCAGCAGCGTGCCCCAGGCGCTGCCGAGCACCTTGTCGCAGCCATCGCTGCCGCCAGGACAGGACAGGCTGCCGATCAAGCCCCAGCGCTTGGCGGTGATCGAGCCGGTGTCGACCAAGCCGATCGTGGCGAGCACGGCCATGGTGAGCCGCACCCAGGGCCGGCCTGGCTCCTGGCCGGCCCGACGGCTGGAGAGAGGTTTGGTTCGCGTCGCGCTGCTCACAGGCTGAGAGAAGGTTGGAGATGCCGCCATTGAAAAGCCTGAAGTGGCTCCAGGGTCAAGGGCCTAAAGTCCTCAACAAGGAGTTGGCACCTACCTGGGAGGGAGGATCCATGCAGATCGGCGAGTTGGCACGGTCCACCGGGGTCAAGATCGAAACCATCCGCTACTACGAACGCGAGCACTTGCTGCCAGTGCCGCAGCGCACGGATGGCAACTACCGCCTCTATTCGCCGCGGCATGTGGAGCAGTTGCGCTTCATCCGCTACTGCCGCAGCCTTGACATGAGCCTGGAGGAGGTCCGCGTCCTGATCGGGGCGCGGGACGCACCAGCCGGGAGCTGCCGCACAGTGAACGCCTTGCTGGACGAGAAGCTGGCCGAGGTTGATGCGCGGGTCGATGAACTGCACCAGCTCCAGGGTCAGTTACGGCAGCTCAGGGGGCTTTGCCAGCAACCGGATCCAGGGGAAGCGTGCGGCATTCTCACCGAACTGAATCGCTCAGCCCGCAGCCAGCCCGTTCCAGCCTGATCAGAGCGTCCAGGATCAGCTCTTGAGTGGACCAGGGCTGGGCGGGCGTAGCAGTCGCAGACCATTGGCGATCACGATCAAGCTGGTGCCCATGTCCGCGAAAACCGCCATCCACATCGTGGCATTTCCGGCCACGGTGAGCACCAGAAAAATGGCCTTGATTCCCAGCGCCAGGCCAATGTTCTGGCGCAGGATTGAGAAGGTGCGGCGAGAGAGGGCGATCGTTTCCGGTACCCGCATCAGATCGTCGTTCATGATCACCACATCGGCAGCTTCGACGGCGATGTGGGTACCGCTAGCCCCCATCGCAAAACCGATGTCCGCCTGGGCCAGGGCCGGCGCATCGTTGATGCCATCGCCGGCCATGGCCGCGAATCCATAGCGGGCCTGCAGCTCGGCCACCGCCTCGAGCTTGTCCTGGGGCAGCAGGTTGCTCCGCACTTGCTCGATGCCGGCCACGGCCGCAATCGCACCGGCGGTGGCTGCGTTGTCACCCGTGAGCATCACCGGGGTGACGCCGAGGACCCGCAGGGCCTTCATGGCGGCCGCCGAGCTGGGCCGAACGGTGTCGGCAACGGCGATCAGGGCGAGCACGCCGCTGTCATCCGCCAGCAGGCTGAGCGAGCGGCCCTGGCGCTCGTGAACCTGCATCGACGCCTCCAGTGCGCTGGAGCAGAGCCCCAGCTCCTCGATCCAGCGGTGATTGGCCAGCATCAGCGGCCGCCCCGCGATCAGGCCGCGCACCCCCCGCCCTGGCAGGGCCTCGAAGGCCTCCACGGCCAGCCGCTCGCCATCGAGGCCTGCTGCAACCGCCCGCGACACGGGATGGTCGGAGCGCTCCGCCAGGCTGCTGGCCAGCTGTTTGAGAACGCCAGCGTCTGCCCCTTCTTGCTGAGGGGAGAAGGCCACCAGCTTGGGCTGGCCCAGCGTGATCGTGCCGGTCTTGTCGAGGGCCAGCACCTTGATCTTGCGGGCCTCCTCGATGTATAGACCGCCCTTGATGATGATGCCGCGACGGGCGGCGGTGGCCAGGCCGCTCACCACCGTGACCGGAGTGGCGATCACCAGGGCGCAGGGGCAAGCGATCACCAGCAGCACCAGGGCCTTGTAGATCGCCTGCATGGGGGTGAATCCCAGCAAGGGCGGCGCCAGCAGGGCAACGGCCAGGGCCACCACGAACACCGCCGGGGTGTAGCGGGCCGCAAAGCGATCCACGAAGCGCTGGATCGGGGCGCGGGAGGCCTGGGCTTCCTCCACGGCCTGGATGATGCGCGCCAGGGTGCTGAGCGAGGCGGGCGCCGTCACCTGGATCTCGAGGGCGCCGCCCTGGTTGATTGTGCCCGCAAACACCTCATCGCCTGGGCCTTTGTCCACCGGCAGGCTTTCGCCGGTGATCGGGGCCTGGTTGATCGCACTCTCGCCGTTAAGGACCGTGCCATCGAGCGGCAGCCGTTCCCCTGGGCGGACCCGCACCACATCTCCGATGGCCACGGCACTGGCGGCCACGCGCTGCCAGCGGCCATCGCTCTGGCGGATCTCCGCCTCGTCGGGGGCCAGGGCCATCAGGCTGGTGATCGCCTGGCGGGCCCGCTCCACCGCCCGAGCTTCGATCGCTTCGGCCACGGCATAAAGCGCCATCACCATGGCGGCTTCCGGGAAGCGGCCGATCAGGAAGGCGCCCGTGACCGCCACGCTCATCAGCGCATTGATGTTGAGCCGGCCCTGGCCCAGGGCTGCGAGGCCCTTGCGAAACACGGAGAAGCCCGCCAGGGCGATCGCGGCGATGGCGATCCCGATCTCCAGCAGCTCATGGCCCGGGAAGGCGGGAACGACCAGATGCAGCAGCTCCGCTGTGATCGCCAGCGCCAGGGAACCCCCCAGACGGATTCGTTCACGGCGCCGTTCGGCGCGGGTCTGGGCGGCGGACGGCCGGTGATCGGCGCTGATCGGCTCCGGGTTGAAGCCCAGCCGCCGGATCACCGCTAGGGCGGTGCTCAGTGCAGCGGCTTCGGCATCGATCGCCAGAACGCGCTCGGCCAGCTGGAATCTCAGGCCGCGGATGCCGTCAACACCTGCGAGGGCATGGCGGATCTCGCCTTCCTCGGTGGCGCAATCCATCGCGCTGATCCGAAAAAGCACTTCCGTACCGACGGCCGGCTTCGGCTCCGTGGTGGCTCCGGCCTTCTGCCCGCTGGTTCCGCTGCTGCAGCAATGTTCTGCCATGGTCCTGTCATCCAGACCCCAGCAAACAGCCTGTAGTCACTTCAGGGTCAAGGGTTTGGGCGGCACCGGGTGGCCGCTGGCTGTTGATCAACGCAGCTGGGGACACTCCTGATCCCGCAACTCCTGAGCCAGCCCATCGGCCTGCCGGGCCAGCTTCGCTCCAGCCGCCGTGTAGAACCTGAACTGCTGGCGGTTGACGTAAAGAACCCGCTGGCTTCGCAGCAGCTGTTCCTCCGCCTTGTGGCGGCAGTCGAGCAGGGCCTGGTAGTCGATGGTCAGCTCGTTGCGGTCGTTGGCATTGGCCCCATCGGCCTGCTGGCTGAGGACCGGGCAGATCCGTTCGC
>BJHC01000044.1 GCA_014191535.1 Cyanobium sp.
ATTTGGATCGCAATGCCCTGTTCGCCGGCCAGTGGCAGCTGCGCAAGGCCCAGGGCCAATCCCGCGAGGAGTACGACGCCATTCTCGCCGAGAAGGCTGAGCCGGTGTTGCAGCACTGGATGAGCCGTTGCCTCGAGCAGGGGCTCTTAACCCCCCGAGTGGCCTATGGCTACTTCCCCTGTGGCCGTGAGGGCAACAGCGTGGTGGTGTTCGACCCCGACCAGCGCAGCCGCGAACTGGGGCGGTTCGCCCTCCCCCGCCAGCGCTCCGGCAACCGCTACTGCATCGCCGACTTCTACCAAGACCTCGCCGACGGCCAACCCATGGATGTGCTGCCGATGCAGGCCGTCACCATGGGCGAGAAGGCCACGCGATTCGCCCAGGAGCTGTTCCAGGGCGACCAGTACAGCGACTATCTCTACTTCCATGGGCTCGGTGTGCAGATGGCTGAGGCCCTGGCCGAGTGGGTGCATGCCCGCATCCGCGCCGAGCTCGGTTATGGCGACCCCGCCGGGATGCCGCTGCGGGATGTGCTGGCCCAGCGTTACCGCGGCAGCCGCTATTCATTCGGCTATCCCGCCTGCCCCAACGTGGCCGATTCCCGGCAACAGCTGACCTGGCTCCAGACCGATCGGATCGGCCTGTCGATGGATGAGAGCGATCAACTGGAGCCCGAGCAGAGCACCACGGCCCTGGTGGCCCTGCACAGCCAGGCGCGCTATTTCGCCGCCTAGCTGACTGCCTAGGCTCTTCGGGCCCCACATACGCCCGTTCCATGGCCATTGCCGGACCCGGCGGCGTCGATGACGCCATCGCAGCAGGCCTCGACCTCGATGGCACCCCGATCCCTGCGGAGATGCTCAGCCTCTACAACGAGGTGATGGAGCTGGAAAGCCAGCGTGCCCGCAGCGGGGTCAAAAAATCGATGCGCAACCGGATCGTCAAGACCGGCTGCAAGCATTTCGATCAGCAAACCCTCGATGCTCGCCTCAAGGCGGCTGGATGGGAGGGTCTCAAGGACAAGGAAATCGCCTTCTTCTACGGGGCCTGATCGTCAGGCCTCAGCTGCACAGATCCTCGAGGGTCTCAATCACCTCCTGTTGAAACTCCTCGAGGTCGGAGGAATCCGATAGGTCGATGCCTTCACCGGCGGCGTTCTGGGCCAGCTCCTGAAAATGGAAGGCGCCTTCGCCATTGGCTAGGAACTCGATCGCCGAGCTCTCGCCGCTCTCCTTAAAGGCATCGCACAGGGCCAGGAAGGCGGCGTCTTCGGTGAAGTCCCAGCTCATGTAGGGGGGTCTGCTGAAAGACCTTTAACGCCTGCCCCCCAGGTTCCGTCAACTGTCTGGTCGCGTTTTGTGCCAGTCCGTCGTCAGACTGCCCATCAACACAGGCCTGAGCCAGTTCGTTTCGTTACGCAGGTCACCGATGGCATCGCTGAACGTTCTGGGGGAGCCCCTGCAGGTGTGTGGCTGTGAGCCCATGACCGGTTGGTACCGCGATGGCCACTGCCGCACCGATGGGGCCGACCTGGGTCGCCACACCGTCTGTTGCGTGGTGGATGAGCGCTTTCTCTCCTACACACGCGCCCAGGGCAACGATCTCAGCACCCCCGCACCGCAGTACGGCTTTCCAGGACTCAAACCCGGTGATCACTGGTGCGTCTGCGCCGGTCGCTGGCTGGAGGCCTACGAGGACGGCATGGCTCCGCCGGTGCGGTTGGAAGCCTGCGACCAGTCCGCCCTGGACGTGATCCCGCTGGAGGTGCTCCAGGCCCACGCCAGCCCTGCCGCATGATGGCCCCATGGGTCTGCGTATCGCCGTCATTGGCATGGGCGCCTGGGGGAGCACCCTGGCGGCCCTGCTGAAGCAGCAGGGGCATCAGGTGTCGGGGTGGAGCCGCCGGCTTGGCGGGGATCCGGCGGAGCTGCTGGGCGGTGTGGATCTGGTGCTGGTGGCGGCATCCATGGCGGGCGTTGAAGCCCTCGCCCCAGGACTGAGTGCCGCCTGGCCCGCGGGTCTGCCCCTGCTGAGCTGCACCAAGGGCATCAACCTCGAACAGCGCTGCACCCCGGGGCAACTGTGGCTGCGCCACAACCCAGACCTCCCCTTGCTGGTGCTCAGTGGCCCCAACCTGGCCACTGAACTGGCGGAGGGACTGCCCGCCGCCAGTGTGTTGGCCAGCAGCGATCTGGACCTGGCGCGGCACTGGCAGCATCAGCTCAGCAGTGAGCGGCTGCGGCTGTACAGCAACCACGATCCCGTGGGAACGGAAGTGGCAGGGGCCCTCAAGAACGTGATGGCCATCGCGGCCGGCATCTGCGATGGCCTCCATCTCGGCGCCAATGCCAAGGCATCCCTGCTCTGCCGTGGTCTGGTGGAGATGGGGGTGGTGATTCAGGGGCTGGGGGGAACGCCCGGCAGCCTCTATGGCCTGGCGGGCCTGGGGGATCTGCTGGCCACCGCCAACAGCCACCTGAGCCGCAATTACCGCTTCGGACTGGCCCTGGCGCAGGGCCAGAGCCGGCAAGAGGCCCTCGCCGGTGTCGGAGCCACCGTGGAAGGGGCAACCACCGCAGACGCCGTGCTGCTGCTCGGCCAGGAGCACCAGTGGCATTTGCCCATCTGCCACGAAGTGGTGGCGCTGATGGAGGGCCAGGTCAAGCCCGATGCAGCGGTGCGCCGCTTGATGGAACGCCACCTCAAGGATGAAGGGCTGGTGACCTAGCGATGGCCAGCCTGCCGGCCCTTCTGATCGAGGCCTTCAGCGCCGAACCGCTGCAGGGCAATGGGGCCGCGGTGGTGCTGTTGGACACCCCCGCCTCCAGTGGCTGGATGCAGGGCCTGGCCAACAGCCTGCGCCAATCGGAAACCGCCTTTCTTTGGCTTCATCCCGATGGGGCCTGGATGCTGCGCTGGTTCACCCCCAGCTGCGAAGTGCCGCTGTGTGGGCACGCCACCCTGGCGGCGGCCCTGGGGTTGTACCACTGGGGGCGGCTGCCGCGTGCAACGCCGCTGCAGTTCTGGACCCGCAGTGGGGCTCTGGAGGTGGCTGTGTCTGGCGCTCAGATCCCGCAGGTGAGCTTGACGCTCCCCAGTTCCGGATTGATCGATGAACCGGAGCCGCCGGCCTACCTGGGCCCTCTGCTGAACACGGCACCGCTGCGCTACTGGAGCAGCCCCTTGGGCTATCGCGTTGTGCTGGTGCCACCCGACATGCCCCTCGAGCAGTTGTCCTTGCCCGCGGGGGCCCTTCAAGGCGAAGACAGGAATGGCCTGGTGGTGATGCAGGCGGCCACTGCCCAGACACCGCCCTTGGCGGATCAACCCTGCGACTACCAATTGCGCTTCTTTGCGCCGGGGCTGGGCATCGATGAGGACCCCGTGACCGGCTCCGCCCATGCCCTCGTGGCCCCCTGGTGGATGCAGCAGTTGCAACGGCCATCCGTGCGCGGATGGCAGGCCTCGCATCGCCGTGGTGGAATGCTTTGCGAAGCCGTACAACCGGGCTTTGTGCGCCTGAGCGGCACGGGCCACCTCCTATGGGACGGACAGATCCACGCCCCTGGTTGCGGAACCGACTCCCATGGCTGGCAGGTGTGCAGCAGCCGCTGAAGCTGCGGGCCGTGCTGATGGGAGCGCCGATGGGTCTGGGGGCCCTGGCGGCGGGGTTCTGGTTGCAGGGCCTGCTGCCCAGCAGCAGCCCGGTGAATGGAGCGCTGCTCGAAGCCATGTTGCAGAACCCGCCGCCGGTGCAACGCGCCGCGGCGGATTCCCGCGACGATCTGCGGGGTGTCCAGGCCGAGCGATCGCGCCCCCGCCAAGGCGGCTTCGGCCTGGTGGAGCCTGAGCGGGGCAGCCCCCTGCAGCTGGACATCCGTGTGGCTGTCGCCCGGGACGCGGACAGCCTGGAACTCTCCAGCACGGGCCCCTGGTGGTTGCGCCAGGCCGATGGACGGGTGCTGACCCAGGGGAGGGCCGGCGAGCCCCTCGTTCTCAGTTCGGGGCAGTTGCCAGCTGCCGAGCTGAGTCTGGAGACCACGCCCGATGCCGCCCTCAGCCTGGATGGACGGCGTTACCGCGGACGGTTGCGGCTGCTGCAGATGCCTGGCGGCCTGTTGGCCGTCAACCACCTCCCCCTGGAGGACTATGTGGCCTCCGTGGTGGGGGCTGAGATGCCCAGTTCCTGGAATCGCGAGGCCCTCAAGGCCCAGGCGGTGGCGGCGCGGTCCTATGCCCTGGCCCACATGGCTCGGCCCGCCAGTCGCCATTGGCACCTGGGCAGCACCACCCGTTGGCAGGCCTATCGAGGGCTGGCCAGCACCACCAGCCGCACCCTGCAGGCCACGGCGGACACCATCGGGTTGATCCTCAGCTACCAGGGGGGGATTGTGGAGAGCCTCTATGCCTCCACCACGGCGCTCACCCTGGAAGCCCACGGTCACCTTGGGGCATCGATGAGCCAGCACGGGGCGCAGGAGTTGGCTAGCCGCGGCATGGCCTACAGCCAAATCCTGGCGCGCTACTACCCCGGTGCCTCCCTGGCCCGGCTGCGTAGTGGAGGCCGCTGATGGGCCGCTACGCCGAGCTGGGGCTGCAACAAAGCCAACGGGCACTGAGCCGTGGTGCCCTGGTGCCCCTGGCCACCGAGCGCGTGAGCCTGCCCGGGCTGGAGCCGTTTGTGCTGCGGCGACTGCTATCCCCCACCCCGAAGCATCTGCGCAGTGCTGGGCCGAAACCCAATCCATTTCTGCCCTGGGACCGTGATCTGGAGGTGGAGCGGCTGGGCAGCACGCACCTGGTGCTGCTGAACAAATACCCCGTGCAAGAGGGGCACCTGCTGTTGATTACGCAGCAGTGGAAACCGCAGGCGGGTTGGTTGGAGCGCGGCGACTGGGAGGCCTTGGCCGCCATCGATCAGGACAGCCCCGGCCTCTGGTTCTTCAACAGTTGCGCGGCGGCGGGCGCCAGCCAGCCCCACCGCCATCTGCAGTTGCTCCCCAGGGAGCCGGGATCCGCCAGCTGTCCGTTGCAACCGTGGATCGAGGCGCAGCTGGCTGGGTCGGCCTCACCCTGGCCCTGGCGGTATCGGATCAGTCGCCGCAGGGCCCATGGCAGCGGCCAGGCCGCTGCGGAATTGGAGCAGCTGTACCGGCAACACCTGCGGGAGCTCGACCTGGGGGATCAACAGCACGATCCAGCCCCCCGGCGCCCCTACAACCTGCTGCTCGATCAGCACTGGATGCTCACGGTGGAGCGCGTGCAGGAGCACTGGGCGGGCTTCAGCATCAACGCCCTCGGGTTTGCCGGCTACCTGCTGATCACCGAGCGCTCCGAGAGCGCGTGGCTGCAGCAACAGGGGCCGTGGGCCTTGCTGCAGGCGGTGGCCGCAGCCCCTGACGGCAGGGCCTGATGGTGTTCCGTGGTTGCACGGATGTGCAAGCGGATGCACCGCTCCTTCGCTGGACAGACAGCACCCAAGAACGGACATGGGGCGACCGCGCAAGGACACGACGGCCAGAAACCGGCGGGTGGTGAGCCATCTGGCCCTGGTGGAACCCCTGGTGCGGCATTACGGCAACCGCTGCGCCGAATCCTTGGATGATCTGCGCCAAGTGGCCCTGGAGGGTCTGATCCATGCCGCTGAACGCTTCAACGTCTCACGCCAGGTGCCGTTTGCCGCCTATGCGCGACCCCACATTCGCGGAGCGCTCTTGCATTACCTCCGCGATCGTGCCCATCTGATCCGGATCCCCAGGCGCCTGCAGGAACAGCAGGCCCGGGAGCGGGCCTCGACATCGCCATTGACTGAACCCTCAGCCCTACAGATCCTGTCTCGATGCGTGATCGTCAGCCAGGAGGAGCTGGAGGGTCTGGCGGCTGTGCAGGCGGAGCCTGTGGGGCGAGACCCGTCGGTGGCGGAGTTGCTCCAGGGATTACGGCCGGAGCAACGGCGCCTGGTGCAGCTGGTGGTGTTGCAAGGCCGGAGCCTGCGGGCCGTCGCCCAGGACCACGGCATCAGCGCCAGCACGGTGCACCGGCAACTGCGACAGGCCCTGGGTCACCTCAGGCGTCAGCTGAATCCTGCATCTGACGTTCCAGGGTGCTGATGGCGGCATTGATCGCGGCCAGCTGTCGCTCCAGGCCATCCCGCCAGAAGATCAGCGTCTGGTGCTTGCGCTGCTGATGACGGCGGCGGTACTGCGCGGCATTGCCCTCATCGGAGCAACCAAAGAAGGGCGGGAACATGGAAAAATGGTGCAAGCAACAGCAGTTCTAGCGATCGGCCTACGGCCATCGCGTGCCCATTTCAGGCTGATCACCGCCCCCCCTTGACTGGAAGAACGCCAGGCATGGGCAGGCTTAGTGACACCAACCCTTAAGACAAGTCGACCGCCACGGCGGCCCCACCCCGATTTACTCCCAGGTTGAGAGCAGTTGGTCCCATAGGTCCGATGCGGCCGTTGATGCTCGCCCTGGTCGGCACCGTGCTGGTGGCTCCGATTCCCGTCCATGCCTACGTGGCCTTGATGGCGGGGCAGTCCGCCAAGCCGCTGCAGGGGCAATTCAACGCCGTCCCGGTGCTGCACTCCAACCAACCGGAGGAGGTGCTCGGTCCCGGAATCCTGGTGAGCACCACCCCCGGCAGCGCCATCAGCGCCGAAACCAACGAACCCCTGGACAACGCCACCTACACCTTCAACGGTGAGTTCGGCCTGCATGTCCATCACAAGTACCACCCCAGCGATCGCAGCCGCATGGGCCGCGCCGGCGGGCGCCGTGGCGAACTGACCCTGGCGACGATTCTGATCAATCCCGGGGCCAGCCCGGTGCACCTGCGCTTCAGCGAAGGCGCCGTGCGCAACAGCTTCGAGGCGCCCTATCTCGCCACCAAGTTGATGGGGGTGAAACCGCTGGGTCCTCGCCCCTGGAACACCGGGCCCGGCGATGCCACCGCTGTGCAGATGCTACGGCAGCAACTGGATCGCCGCCTGGCCGATGAGATCACCATCCCCCCCTACAGCCGGCTGGTGTTGTTCAGCACAGCGCTGCCCGCCAAGGGGATTGCCAACGCACTGCTGAAAGGCCGCAGCGATGGCCCCTTCCAAATGGCGGTCGTCGCCGCTGAGGACCCCACCAGTGACCTGGACATCCTCGCTGTGCTGGATAGCGGCCGCCTGGCCCCCGGCCGGATCTACCTCAGCCGGGTGCATCAGATCCAAAGTGGTGTGGTGTTCTCCAGGGTTGCTGGGGTCGCCCTTGGTGATCGATATGACGCCAGCGTCGAGCACGACCTGGATCAATCACCCCTGCATGTGCCGCTGACCAGCACCAACCGCCACGACTTCGGCACCGGCGAGGTGCAGGTGAACCCGCTGGCCTCACGCATGGTGGATTCGTCGCTGAACAACGTCGGCACCTACGGGGTTCGCTTCGGTGTGGAGCTGAATCTGCGGGGCAGCGGCCCCTATGAATTGGTGCTGAGCCATCCAACCCCGAATGGCCGTCACTTCACAGCCTTCCGCGGCTCGATCGGCATCCAGACCGATGAGGGGTATCAAGAGGTGCATGTCGGCATGCGCTCCGGCCAGAGCCTGCCCATCAGCAGCCTGAATCTGAAACCCGGGCAGAACAATCGGGTCAAGGTGACACTCGTGTACCCCGCCGATGCCACCCCTGGGCATCTGCTGAGCGTGGTGCCCCAACAACAGCTCGCACAGTTGCGGGAGCGGGAACGGCTGTTGGCGGCGGCCCAGAGCCGCCCCGCCAAACCACAACCGAAGCCGGCGGTTCCCCTCTTGGCTGAACCTGAACAGCCAACGCCCATGGGGGCCAACCGCCTCGAGCCGGCGCTGGTGATGGCCCCTGGGTGGGTCACAGCGCCACCCACCACGCCAACCGCAGCCACGTTGCCCGCCAGCGTGGCCCCTCCGATGCGCATGAGTCAGAGCCTGATGGAGCGCTATCAGCAAGCGGTCGAAGCCCAACAGCGGTTTATCGAATCCTTGATGGGCCGATAGCCTCGGGAAGGTTCATCGGCAGAGCGTGGGGCAGCGGGAGTCCGACAAGCGTCGTATCACGCTCGAACTCAGCGAGGAGCTGCTGAAGGCCATTGATGGCGTCAAGGCACAGCTGGGCTTCCGCGGTCGTGGGCCAGCGGTGGAGCAGCTGTTGCGGGAGCTGCTCAATCCGGACGAGGAGGAGGAGACGCTGCACGACGTCGCCATCGACGGCCATGGCGAGCTCACAACGGCAGACCGCGAAGACAGCATCGGCCGCCCTGGATCGGGCCCAGGTTCCGCGTCGCCACGGCCCCTGGACGAGAGCCGCGCCATTGTTCTCATTCAAAGCGACCTGGTCTCACTCCGGGACTCGGAATCAGAGGGTTTTGAGTCTTACGAGAAAAACTCTTTCCGGCCTGCTGGGCGGGGTGAGCGAGCACGGGCAGGTTCAGGCATCCAATTGCCGGGCTTCGTGCGGCAGCAGGCCCGGGAAGTGCACCGCAGCCTGCGGGCAGAGCCCCGTCGCGATCCAGGCGACCAGGGCCTGGAACTCCTGGGGGGA
>BJHC01000045.1 GCA_014191535.1 Cyanobium sp.
GGAGCAGATCGTTTACTTCAACTGCTACGTGGTGCTCGATCCGGGCGACCACAAGGACCTCACCTACAAGCAGCTGCTCACCGAAGACGAGTGGCTGGAGATCGAAGACGAGATCTACGCCGAGGATTCCGAGATTGAGAACGAGCCCACGGTGGGCATCGGTGCCGAAGCCCTCAAGCAGCTGCTTGAGGACCTCGACCTGCCCGTGGTGGCCGAGCAGCTGCGCGAGGAGATCGCCGGATCCAAGGGGCAGAAGCGCGCCAAGCTGATCAAGCGCCTGCGCGTGATCGACAACTTCATCGCCACCAGCGCCCGCCCCGAGTGGATGGTGCTGGATGTGATCCCCGTGATCCCGCCCGACCTGCGCCCGATGGTGCAGCTCGACGGCGGCCGTTTCGCCACCTCCGACCTCAACGATCTCTACCGGCGGGTGATCAACCGCAACAACCGCCTGGCGCGGTTGCAGGAGATCCTGGCCCCCGAAATCATCGTCCGCAACGAGAAGCGGATGCTGCAGGAGGCGGTCGATGCCCTGATCGACAACGGCCGCCGTGGCCGCACCGGCGTGGGCGCCAACAACCGTCCGCTCAAGTCGCTCAGCGACATCATTGAGGGCAAGCAGGGCCGCTTCCGTCAGAACCTGCTCGGCAAGCGCGTCGACTACTCCGGCCGCTCCGTGATCGTGGTGGGTCCGAAGCTGAAGATGCACCAGTGCGGTCTGCCCAAGGAGATGGCGATCGAGCTGTTCCAGCCGTTCGTGATCCATCGCCTGATCCGCCAGAACATCGTCAACAACATCAAGGCCGCCAAGAAGCTGATTCAGCGCGCCGACGATGAGGTGATGCAGGTGCTGCAGGAGGTGATCGAAGGGCACCCGATCCTGCTGAACCGCGCCCCGACGCTGCACCGCCTCGGCATCCAGGCCTTCGAGCCCAAGCTGGTGGATGGCCGCGCCATCCAGCTGCACCCGCTGGTGTGCCCCGCCTTCAACGCCGACTTCGACGGTGACCAGATGGCCGTGCACGTGCCCCTGGCGATCGAGGCCCAGACCGAGGCCCGCATGCTGATGCTGGCCAGCAACAACATCCTGTCGCCGGCCACCGGTGAGCCGATCATCACCCCGTCCCAGGACATGGTGCTCGGCGCCTACTACCTCACCGCCGTGCAACCCGGCAGCGCCAAGCCGGAGTTCGGAGACCGCAGCCGCACCTTCGCCGGCCTGCGCGATGTGCTCAGCGCCTTCGATGAGAAGCACCTCACCATGCACGACTGGGTGTGGGTGCGCTTCAACGGCGAGGTGGACAGCGAGGACGAGGGCAAAGACCCGGTGAAGACCGAAACCCTCAGCGATGGCACCCGCATCGAGCAGTGGAACTACCGCCGCGATCGCCTCGATGAGGACGGAGCCCTGATCAGCCGCTATCTGCTCACCACCGTGGGCCGTGTGGTGATGAACAGCACGATCATCGACGCGGTGGCAGCCGCCTGAGATCCCGAACTCGTACCCCCTAATCCCATCCCTGTTCGCGCGCAGCCATGACCGCCACCCCCGCTAAGAAAACCAGCAAGAAGAGCAGCAAGAAAGCCGCTGCTGAGGAGATCGCCGCACCGGTGCTCGGCGCCTCCGCTCCCCTGAGCAAGGCGGCACCGCCGTTCCGCAACCGCACGATCGACAAGAAGCAGCTGCGGAACCTGATGGCGTGGGCCTACAAGAACCACGGCACCGCCGCCACCGCCTCCATGGCGGATGAGCTCAAAGATCTGGGCTTCCATTACGCCACCCAGGCCGCCGTTTCGATTTCCGTCGACGACCTGCGCATCCCCGGCGAGAAGGCCCGTCTGCTGGAGGAGGCGGAGCAGCAGATCACCGACACCGAGGAGCGCTACCGCCTCGGCGAGATCACCGAGGTGGAACGCCACACCAAGGTGATCGACACCTGGACCGAGACCAACGAGCGTCTGGTTGAAGAGGTCAAGAAGAACTTCAACGACAACGACCCGCTCAACTCGGTCTGGATGATGGCCAACTCCGGCGCCCGGGGGAACATGTCCCAGGTGCGTCAGCTGGTGGGGATGCGCGGCCTGATGGCCAACCCCCAGGGCGAAATCATCGACCTTCCGATCCGCACCAACTTCCGTGAGGGTCTGACGGTCACCGAGTACGTGATCTCCTCCTACGGCGCCCGCAAGGGTCTGGTGGACACCGCCCTGCGCACCGCCGACTCCGGCTACCTCACCCGCCGTCTGGTGGACGTGGCCCAGGACGTGATCGTGCGCGAGGACGACTGCGGCACCAGCCGCGGCATCCCCATCGACGCCGACGACAAGGGCCGTTTCGCCGCCAAGCTGGTGGGCCGCCTGGCGGCCGAGCCCGTGCTCGATGCCGATGGTTCGGTGATCGTCGACCGCGATGGCGAGATCGACGCCCCCACCACCGCCCGCATCGAAGCCGCCGGCGTCAAGACCGTGGTGGTGCGTTCGCCGCTCACCTGCGAAGCCGCCCGTTCGGTGTGCCGCAAGTGCTACGGCTGGGCCCTGGCCCACAACGAACTCGTCGACCTGGGCGAAGCGGTCGGCATTGTGGCCGCCCAGTCCATCGGTGAGCCGGGCACCCAGCTCACCATGCGTACCTTCCACACCGGTGGTGTGTCCACCGCCGAGACCGGCGTGGTGCGCTCCCAGGTGGCCGGTGCCATCGAATTCGACAGCAAGGCGCGCGTGCGTCCCTACCGCACCCCCCACGGTGTGGAGGCCCAGATCGCCGAAACCGACTTCACCCTCACGGTGAAGCCCAGCGGCAGCGGCAAGGCCCAGAAGCTGGCGATCACCTCCGGTTCGATCCTGTTCGTCGAAGCCGGTGCGGAGACCCCCGCCGACGTGATGCTCGCCCAGATCTCTTCCGGCGCCGCCGTGAAGAAGAGCGTGGAGAAGGCCACCAAGGACGTGATCTGCGACCTGGCCGGCCAGGTGCGCTACGAGGACGTGATTCAGCCCAAGGAGGTCACCGACCGCCAGGGCAACATCACCCTCAAGGCGCAGCGCCTCGGTCGCCTCTGGGTGTACAGCGGCGACGTCTACAACCTGCCCCCCAACGCCCAGCCGGTGGTGAAGGGCAACAAAGCAGTCACCACCGGTGAGGTGCTGGCCGAGAGCCGCCTGGTGAGCGAGTACGGCGGTGCGGTGCGTCTGCGCGAAAGCGCCGGCGACTCCCGCGAGGTGCAGATCGTCACCACCAGCCTCACCCTCAAGGACTGCAAGCTCGTGGGTGAATCCACCCACTCCGGCGAGCTGTGGCACCTGGAGGGCAAGGACAACATCCGCTATCGCCTCAACACCCACCCGGGCACCAAGATCAGCAATGGTGAGGTGATCGCTGAGCTGGCGGACGACCGCTTCCGCACCCAGACCGGTGGCACCGTGAAGTACGCCCCCGGCCTGTCGATCAAGAAGGCCCGCAGCGCCAAGAACGGCTACGAGGTGAGCAAGGGCGGCACGCTGCTCTGGATCCCGCAGGAAACCCACGAGATCAACAAGGACATCTCCCTGTTGATGATCGAGGACGGCCAGTGGATCGAGGCCGGCACCGAGGTGGTGAAGGACATCTTCAGCCAGACCGCCGGCATCGTCACGGTCACGCAGAAGAACGACATTCTGCGCGAGATCATCGTGCGCTCCGGCAAGCTGCACCACGTCTCCGACGCCAAGACCCACGGCCGTTACAGCGACGGCAAGATGGTCAACCCCGGTGAGGAGATCGCCAAGGGCCTCAAGGCCGAGGCGATGGTGTTCGTCGAGGCGGTCGACACCCCCGAAGGCGGTGCCCTGCTGCTGCGCCCCGTGGAGGAATACCGCATTCCCGATGAGGCCCACCTGCCCGAGCTCGGCAGCGTCAAGCAGTCGAATGGTCCGAGCCTGAGCCTCAAGGCCACCCAGCGGTTGGCCTTCAAGGACGGCGAGCTGATCAAGAGCGTGGAAGGGGTGGAGCTGCTCAAGACGCAGCTGATCCTCGAAACCCACGACACCACCCCCCAGATGACGGTGGATGTGGAGTCGGTGCCCGACAAGCGCGCCAAGACGATCGACCGTCTGCAGCTGGTGATCCTGGAGAGCCTGCTGGTGCGCCGCGACACCCTGTCCGACGCCAGCCACGGTTCCACCCACACCGAGTTGGCCGTCAACGACGGCGACAGCGTTAAGGCTGGCGATGTGGTGGCCACCACCCAGATCCTCTGCAAGGAGGACGGTGTGCTCGCCCTGCCCGATGGCGTTGAGGGTGAACCGATCCGCCGTCTGATCGTGGAGCGCGCCAGCGACACCCGCAGCATCGACCTGGGCTCCGCCAAGCCCACCGTGAAGGAAGGTCAGCGCATCGTGGATGGCGATCAGCTGGCCAAGGGCGTGGATGCCCCCTGCTGCGGTCAGGTGGAAACCGTTTCCGGCAACACGATCACCATCCGCATGGGTCGCCCCTACATGGTGTCGCCCGATTCGGTGCTGCACGTGCGCGACGGCGAACTGGTGCAGCGCGGGGATTCCCTGGCCCTGCTGGTGTTCGAGCGTCAGAAGACCGGTGACATCGTGCAGGGTCTGCCCCGCATCGAGGAGCTGCTCGAAGCCCGCCGCCCGCGGGAATCGGCGGTGCTCTGCCGCAAGAGCGGCACCGTGGAGATCAAGCAGGGTGAGGACGACGACTCCGTCACCGTGACGGTGATCGAAGCCGACGACGCCATCAGCGAGTACCCGATCCTGTTGGGCCGCAACGTGATGGTGAGCGACGCCCAGCAGGTGAGCGCCGGTGAACTGCTCACCGACGGTCCGATCAACCCCCACGAGCTGCTGGAGTGCTTCTTCGAAGATCTGCGCAGCCGCAAGCCCACCCTGGAGGCGGCCCAGGAGGCCATCTCCAAGCTGCAGTTCCGCCTGGTGCAGGAAGTGCAGAACGTCTACAAGTCGCAGGGCGTCACCATCGATGACAAGCACATCGAAGTGATCGTGCGCCAGATGACCAGCAAGGTGCGCATCGAGGATGCCGGTGACACCACCCTGCTGCCGGGCGAGCTGATCGAGCTGCGTCAGGTGGAGCAGGTGAACAGCGCCATGGCGATCACCGGCGGTGCCCCCGCCGAGTTCACCCCGGTGCTGCTGGGCATCACCAAGGCCTCGCTCAACACCGACAGCTTCATCTCGGCGGCCTCCTTCCAGGAGACCACCCGCGTGCTCACCGAGGCGGCCATCGAAGGCAAGAGCGACTGGCTGCGCGGCCTCAAGGAGAACGTGATCATCGGTCGCCTGATCCCCGCCGGCACCGGCTTCAGCGGCTTCGAAGAGGAGCTGCGGGCCGAAGCGGGTCCCCACCCGGACATCCTGGATGAGGACGGCGGTGGCTACCGCCGCATGCAGAACCTGCGTCCCGACTACACCGTGGACATGCCGGCCGCCCCGTCGGCCAGCACCGCCGGTGCCCTGCTCGACGATCCTTCCGACGCCGACCTGGAGGCCACCCGCAGCCGCCACGGCATCGAGGCCGCCGCCAGCAACCTCGCCGCCTTCACCCGCCCCAACCTGGATGAGGTGATGGAGGAGGAGCTGATCGCCGATCCTGGGGCCCTTGAGGGTCTGCAGGAGGAGGGTCTGCTCACCGACGAGTGAACGGATCCGCCAGCATTCACGGATGTGATCCCGTCGTTCCTTCGCGCCCTCCGGCCATGATCCAGCCCAAGCTCGTGCCGCAGCGGCGTCTTCCCCGCTACGGCTTCCACACCCACACCGAGCTCCTCAATGGGCGGGTGGCCATGCTCGGCTTCATCGCCCTGCTGGTGGTGGAACTGCAGCTGGGTCACGGCCTGTTGGTCTGGCCCTGATGGCCGCTCCCCTGCTGGGGATGGGCCGCTCGGCCCTGGAACAGTGGGCTGAGCAGCACGGCCAGGCCGCCTTCCGCGGCCGGCAACTGCACGACTGGCTGTATGCCAAGGGCGCCCGCAGCCTCGACCAGGTGTCGGTGCTGCCCAAAGCCTTCCGGGAGCAGCTGGCCAGCCAGCCCCCCGAGGGCGCCGCCGACTGGATCGGCCGCTCCCGGGAGCTGCACCGCAGTGTTGCCCGCGATGGCACCACCAAACTGCTGCTGGGCACCCACGACGGCCTGAGCCTCGAAACCGTGGGGATCCCCGCCGAAGGACGGCTCACCGTGTGTGTGAGCAGCCAGGTGGGCTGCCCCATGGCCTGTCGCTTCTGCGCCACCGGCAAGGGGGGGCTGCAGCGCTCCCTGGCGGTGCACGAGATCGTGGACCAGGTGCTGTGTGTGCGCGAGGTGATGGACCAGCGCCCCAGCCATGTGGTGTTCATGGGCATGGGGGAGCCGCTGCTCAACATCGAAGCGGTGCTGGCGGCCATCGACTGCCTCTGCACCGATCTGGGCATGGCCCAGCGGCAGATCACCGTGAGCACCGTGGGGGTGGCCCGCACCCTGCCCCAGTTGGCGGAGCTGGCCCTGCAGCGGCTCGGCCGCGCCCAGTTCACCCTGGCGGTGAGCCTGCACGCCCCTGATCAGGCCCTGCGGGAGCAGCTGATCCCCACCGCCCACGCCTACCCGATCGAGGCCCTGCTGGAGGACTGCCGCCGCTACGTGGCCCTCACTGGCCGGCGGGTGAGCTTCGAATACATCCTGCTGGGGGGGCTCAATGACCAACCCCGCCACGCCAAGGCCCTGGCCCAGCTGCTGCGCGGCTTCCAGAGCCATGTGAACCTGATCCCCTACAACCCCATTGCCGAGGAGGAGTTTCAGCGCCCCGCCCCGGCGGCGGTGGACGCCTTCCGGCGCAGCCTCCAGGAGCAGCATGTGGCGGTGAGCGTGCGGGCCAGCCGCGGCCTCGATGCCGATGCCGCCTGCGGCCAGCTACGCCGCCGCCTGGAGGGCAGCCTCGAGCCCGTTCACTCGCCCGCGTAGGCCCCGCGGGCCTGGTCTTCGCCCCAGGGGGTGACCAGCACCATCAGCAGGAAGGCGGGCACGGCGGCGGCGGCGGAGATCAGAAAGAAGTGCTCCCAGCCCAGCAGCGTCACCAGCAGGCCGGAGGGGGCCGCCAGCACCTTGCTGCTCACGGCGTACACCCCGGAGAGCAGGGCGTACTGGGTGGCGGAGAAGCGCGGATTGCAGAGGCTCATCAGCAGGGCCACGAAGGCCGTGCCCACCAGGCCGCTGGAGAGGTTCTCCAGCAACACTGCCCCCGCCACCATCGGCAGGGAGGCCACCCCGCCGCGGGCCACCAGCCAGTAGGCCAGGTTGCCGGCGGCGCCGGCGATGCCGAACAGCCAGAGGCTGCGGTTCATGCCCAGGCGGCCGAACAGCACGCCGCCGAGCACCACCCCCAGCATCGTGGCCAGCACCCCCAGCGCTGATTTGAGCAGGCCGATCTGGCCTTCGCTGAGTCCCTCCGCCACCAGGAACGGCCCCCCCATCGGTGCCAACAGTCCGTCGGGCAGGCGATACAGCAGCACCAACGCCAGGATCTGCAGACCCCGCCGGCCGCCGGTGCGGGCCAGAAACTCGCGCACCGGCCCCACCACCGCCTGGCGCAGGCTGCCCACCGGCTGGGCCAGGGGCGGCAGGCTCGGGGCCGCCAGGGTGCAGGGGATCATCAGCAGCATCAGGCCCCCCGCCGCTGCGAAGGCCAGGGGATAGCCCGCGCCGCCAGCGATCAGCAGGGCCCCGGAGCCCAGGATCAGGGTGCCGCCACGGAAGCCGAGGGAGTTGGCCGCCGCCCCGGCGCCCCGCTCCTGCTGGGGCAGCAGATCGGTGCGATAGGCATCGATCACGATGTCCTGGGTGGCGCTGAGCACCGCCACCAGCAGGGCCACCAGGCCGATGGCCGCCAGGGTGCGGGGGTCGGTGCTCGGCCGCAGCAGCGCCAGGCTGGCGATGCTCAGCCCCAGCAGCAGTTGCAACAGGGCGATCCAGCCCCGGCGCCGGTCGGGCCAGGGGATCGGCCAGCGATCCAGCAGGGGCGCCCACAGCACCTTGATCGCGTAGGGCAGCCCCGCCAGGGGCAGCAAACCGATCAATTCCAGCGGCACCCCGTGGGTGGCCAGCCAGATCGGCAGCACCTCGCCGAGCCCGGTGTTGGGGGCGCCGCTGGCGAACCCCTCGGCGCTGATCGCCCCCAGCCGGCGCCATGGGGCCCGGGACGGCTCGCCGGCTGGCTGCTGCGGTTGGGCCATGGAGGGGTTGTCGCAGCGGCGAATTGGGATCGGCGGCAGGCTAGGCGCGCCAGACTGGGGGTTCCGCCGCTGAGGCCCGTGCAGTTCTTCCGCTCCACCCTGTTGCCGGCGGCCATCGTGCTGCTGTTCGGTCTGGCGTTGTTCGCCGTGAGTGCCCGCATCTGGTTGCCGGGTGACATGGCCGCCCCGGCCCCGATCAACTGACCGGGATGGCCCCCGATGGATCCGGGTTGAATCCGCGGCCGGCTTTTACGATCGGCCCATGACTGGCCCGTTCCCCGAGTTTTCGCAGAGCCCGGCCGAGTTGGCGCTCGATCCGGAGATGCTCGCCCG
>BJHC01000046.1 GCA_014191535.1 Cyanobium sp.
GCGTGATGGCCTCAATCCCCGCCGCCGCCTTGCACTGCGCATCCAGGGGCGCCGTGACCTGCCGCTCACCCGTGTCGGCGAGCCGATGCCCCTGGCGGATCTGGAGCGCGGCGGAGCCGAGCTGGCCCGATTCCTCGGCGTGCCCCTGGAGGGGGTGTGATGGCGGCACTGCGCGTTCCGAGCCTGTGGCGGCCGCTGCTGCTCACGCTGCTGTTGCTGCTGAGCCCCCTGGGCCCTGTGGCCTGCGCCGCCACGGGCTCCAGCGCCCCGGTGGGATGCGGCAGCGGCGGCGTGCCCTGCCTGCAGGGCACCGCCGTGGTGGAGCTCAAGACCAGCAAGGGCAACGTTGAGCTCACCCTGGATGGTTCAGCGGCGCCGCTCACCGCCGGCAACTTCGTCGACTTGGTGCGCCGCGGCGTCTACAACAACACCCTGTTTCACCGGGTGGTGCGCGAGCCCATCCCCTTTGTGGTGCAGGGGGGAGATCCCCAGAGCGCCAATCCCGCCACCCCCGTTGATCTGCTGGGCACCGGCAGCTACGTGGACCCCACCAACGGCCAGCCGCGGTTGATTCCCCTGGAGCTGTTCCTCAGCGGCGACAGCAGCCCCCGCTATGGGGAAGTGCTGGCGGGGCCGGGGCAGCAGAGCCGCCTGCGCCTGCAGCACCAGCGCGGGGCGGTGGCCATGGCCCGTTCGGCTGATCCCAATTCCGCCAGCGCGCAGTTCTACATCGCTCTGAAAGCCTTGCCCGAGCTGGATGGCCGCTATGCCGTCTTTGGCCGGGTCACCAAGGGGATGGAGGTGGTCGACCGCATCAGCCAGGGGGACAAGCTGATCAGTGCCACCGTGCTCCAGGGCGGCACCCTGGTGAAGGACGCCAACTAGGCCGGCACCCGCTTGTCGAGGCTGGTGACCTTCAGGTAGGCCGTGTTCACACCCGAGGCCCGTTCCAGGGAAATGCGGCCGGTGCGGGCAATCTCCAGGATCCCGTAGCCGGAGAGCACGTTCTCGATGGCCACCAGCTTGCCGGGATCCCCCACCACTTCGATGGTGAGGGCGTGGTCGGCCACATCCACCACCTTGGCGCGGAACACCTGCACCAGATCCAGGATGGCGGCGCGGTTCTCCGGTGGGGCCGACACCTTGAGCAGCATCAGTTCCCGCTCCACGGCGGGAATGCGGGTGAGGTCGTTGACCTCCAGCACATTGATCAGCTTGTTGAGCTGCTTGCTCATCTGCTCGAGGGTGCGGTCGTCCCCCTCCACCACCATGGTCAGGCGGGAGACACCGGCCTGTTCGGCTGGGCCCACCGCCAGGCTCTCGATGTTGAAGCCGCGCCGCGCAAACAGCCCGGAGATGCGGCTGAGCACACCGGATTCGTCCTCCACCAGCACCGAAAGGGTGTGCTTCATGCCCAGGGTTGCGAGTGCGGCCGGCGAAACCCCAAGTTACGTGCTGGCTTGGCGCTCCAGCCACTGCAGCAGTGTGCGGTTGAACAGGGCGGGCCGTTCGTCGTGGGGGCAGTGGCCCAGTTGGGGTAACAGCTGCAGCTCCAGATCGGGCTTGTGCTGCGCGAGCCGCTGGCTGATGGTCGGCGGCACCAGGCGATCCTGGCTGCCCCAGAGCACCAGCAGCGGCTGACGCATGCGCTGCAGCAGCGGTGCCGCCGTGGCGGCCCGCGGGCGCAGGGCCATGCCGATGCTCATGGCCCGCAGGGCTCGGGGGGCCTGGGGGCGCAGGGCCGGCCTCGCCACCAGGCGCCGCAGTTCCCGGTTGACCGGTTGGCGGCTGCTGTAGGCGCTGCGTAGCCCCAGATCCAGCAGCGGCGTGCGGGCGATCAACGGCACCAGCAGCTCCAGGGGCAACAGCCGGCAGAGCACCAGCACCGTTTGCCGCTGCAGCCGGCGCCGCCAGGGCCGGCGCCGGCGCCCCATGGGCATCAGCAGGGTGGGATCCGGCAGGGGTGCCGCCACCACCGCCTGCACCCAGCTCGGGAAAAACACGGCGCAGGTGACGGCCACCAGGCTGCCGAGGGAATTGCCCACCAGCACCGCCGGCCCCTGGACCACCTGCTCCAGAAAAGCCTGCACCTGACGGGCCCACAGGCGGTTATCGAGGGGGCGGTGGCGGTGATGGGCCGGCTGACTGGAGGCGCCGAAACCCACAAGGTCGATGGCGTAGACGCACCAGCCGGCCGCCACCAGGTCGGCGGCGTTGTGGCGCCAATGGCCGCTGGCGGCCCCGAAGCCGTGCAACAGCACCAGGGCCGGCTGCTCGCGGCGGCCCAGCACCCGCCAGTGGCACTGGTGCCCCTGCCACTGCCAGCTGCCGTGTTCACCCCACTGGGCCCCCACGGCGTCAGGCTGGGGGGCGGATCGCGGCAGGGGCTCCAGGGTGGCCGACACGGCAGCGCAAACAGAGGGCGGTGCCGGTCAAAACCGTCCGCAGGACCTTCACTATTGCGAAGGCCTGGCCCGCCTGCGGCTTGGGGATGGGTTCTTCCGGCCGCAATCGCGGCCATCCCGCGACCTGGGGGTGCTGCTGGCCCGCTGCCGGCCCCAGCCCCTGGAGGTGTTGGATCTGATGGCTGGTTGCGGCATCCGTGGCCTGCGTTACGGCCTGGAGGCGGGGGCCAGCGCCGTGTGGGTCAATGACGCCGATGGGGATCGGCTCCCGCTGATGCAGGCCAACCTGGCCCCCTTGGCTGCCGCCGGCTGCGCCGTGCGCACCACGGCGCTCACGGCCCAGAAACTCCTGGCCGCGTGCCTCCTGCAGGAGCGGCGGTTCGGGGTTGTGGATCTGGATGCCTTCGGCTGCCCCACCCCCCTGGTGGCGGCGGCCTTGGAGGCCCTGCAGTTTGGTGGCGTGCTCTACCTGGCCAGCACCGACGGGCGCTCCCCCACCGGCCACGATCGTGCTGCGGCCGTGCGCTCCCTCGGGGCCGCCGCCCGCGCCCACCCCGCCAGTTGGGAGCTGGCCCTGCGGCTGCAGATCGGGGTGGTAGCGCGGGCGGCCTGGGCCCTGGGCCAGGGTGTGCGCCCGTTGTTCAGCTTTAGTGAAGGGCGCACATTTCGGGTGGCCCTTGAGCTGCAGCGGCGGGCCGAGCCCCAGCAGGAGCGGCTGCTGGGGCTGCTGGCCCATTGCCACGGCTGCGGGGAGCAGTTCAGCCAGGGCCTGTGGCGGCTGCGTCAATGGCCGGCCTGTGGCTGCGGTGCCCAGGCTCCGCCCCTGGCCATTTCCGGGCCGCTGTGGCTGGGGCCGTTGCAACATGCGCCCACGCTCGAGGCCATGGCCGAGCGGGCGGCGGAGGCCCCGCCCGGCGCCGTGGCCCCCGCCAGCCTGCGGCTGCTGCGGCGTCTGCAGGCGGATCCCGGTCTGCCGGAGCGCTGTTGGCCCATGGCGGAGCTGGGCCGGCGCCTGGGGGGCGGCCCTCCCGCCACCGAGGCCCTGCTGGCGGCCCTGCGGGCGGAGGGCTTCACGGCCCTGCGCTCCGGCCTGATGGACGGCCAGTTCCGCTGCAATGCCCCCTGGCCCCGCGTCCTGGAGCTCGCAGCTGCGCTAAATAGGTAGCCGTTACGGCATGCGGCCATGGCCTCGGAGATCTTCGGCATTGCAGCGGTGTTCTGGGTTTTGATCCCCGTGGGCCTGGTGGGCGGCGCGCTGCTGCTGAAGCTCCAGGGCGACAACTGAGGCTCAGAGAAGCCTTGGCGCAGCGGAGAAGCCCTCAGCTTTAGGCTCGGGCCTCCAGGCGGAATCCCGATGCAGGTGTTGGTGATCGGTGCAACGGGCACGCTGGGGCGGCAGATCGCCCGGCAGGCCCTCGATGCCGGTCATCACGTGCGCTGCATGGTGCGCTCACCGCGCAAGGCATCCTTCCTGCAGGAGTGGGGCTGTGAGCTCACCCGCGGCGATCTGCTTGAGCCCGACAGCCTCGATTACGCCCTGGAGGGCCAGGAGGCGGTGATCGATGCGGCCACGGCCCGGGCCACCGATCCCGGCAGCAGCTACGACACCGATTGGACCGGCAAGCTCAACCTGCTCAACGCCTGTGAGCGCGCCGGCGTCAAACGTTTCGTGTTCGTGTCGTTGCTCGATGCCGACAAGCACCGCGACGTGCCGCTGATGGAGATCAAGTACTGCACCGAGCAGGCCCTGATCAACTCCGACTTCGACTACACCATCCTGCGCTGTGTGGCCTTCATGCAGGGCCTGATCAGCCAGGTGGCCATCCCGGTGCTGGAGAACCAGACGGTGTGGGTGAGCGGAACTCCGACCCCCATCGCCTACATGAACACCCAGGATGTGGCCCGTTTCGCGGTGGCCGCCCTGGGCCGTGCGGAAACCGTGCGCCAGGCGTTTCCGGTGGTGGGCCCCCGGGCCTGGAACACCGGTGAAATCACCCAGCTGTGCGAAGCGTTCACCGGAAAAAGTGCTCGCGTGTTCCGCGTACGGCCGTTCCTGCTGCGGGTGATGCAGGGGGTGTCGTCGTTCTTTGAGCCGGCGGTGAACGTGGCGGAACGCCTGGCCTTCGACAAGGTGGTGGGGGGCGGTGTTGCCCTCAATGCACCCATGGAGGCCAGCTACGCCGCCTTTGGCCTGGATCCCGCCACCACCACGGGGCTGGAGTCGTACCTGAAGGAGTACTACGACACCATCCTGAAGCGGTTGCGGGAGATGGAAGCCGACCTGGACAAGGACGCCAAGAAAAAGTTGCCGTTCTGAGTTCAGCGGGCGGCAGCCCCTGGCGCCGCAGTAGTGAGCTTGTACTATTGCGCCAGTTCTCTTGGTTCGTGGCCGGCCATGGCTATCGCCCAGATCAAAAATCTGCAGCGCCGCCTCGGCGTGCTGGAACAGGAGGCGGTGGAGGAGGTGAGTCGGGCTTGCGGCCACGAGCTCTGGCAGAGCCTCGGCTTTGATGCCCTCGACAGCGTCGAGGACGCCGATCGCCGTGCCCGCGCCAACTACTACTACGGCCAGCTGCAGGTGGTGCGTGAGCTCAAGGACGCCCTGGGCTGAGGCCAAGCCCCCCTATCCGCCGCCGCCGGCCCGGCCCGATTTCCCGCCTCCGGCCCGGCCGCCGCGCCCCTGAAGCAAGCGCTCCAGCCGAGCCTGCTCACTGGCTGTTGTCTCCCGCCATTGGCCGGGATCGAGCCCGTCCAGGTTGAGGCACGGGCCGCCATCCATCAGATCGATGGCCACCCGCAGCAACCGCAGGGTGGGCAAGCCCACCGCCGCCGTCATGCGACGCACCTGGCGATTGCGCCCCTCCCGCAGCTCCAGTTCGACCCAGCTGGTGGGGATGGACGCCCGCTGCCGGATCGGTGGATTCCGCGGTGGCAGGTTGGGATCCGCGAAGTCGCGGGCCCGAGCCGGCAAGGTGCGCTGCCCCTGAACCATCACCCCCTCCCGCAGGGCTTTGAGGGCATCGGGGCTCACCAACCCCTCCACCTGGGCCCAGTAACGGCGCCAATGGCCCCAGCGCGGATCGGTGAGGCGCTGTTGCAAGCGGCCGTTGGCGGTGAGCAGTAGCAAGCCTTCACTGTCCGCATCGAGCCTCCCGGCGGCATAGACCCCGGGAACCTGGATGTAATCGGCCAGGCAGCCCCAGGCGGAGCCCTGCTCCGGGGTGAACTGGCTCAACACCCCGTAGGGCTTGTGGAACAGCAGGGTGCTCAGGAGGCCTGGCGCGCTCGCCACAGGTTCACCACCCCGATCGAAATCAGCAGCAGTCCGAGATCCATCGTCACGGGGGGCAGGATCATCGGCGTGGGGGCGTCAGCATCAAGAGCGCCGAGACCCTAGCGGTTTGAGGGCGGCAACTAAGCTGAGGACAGCTCTGTCTTTGTTCCACGGCCCCAGCGCATGATTGAGACCTCCGGCGTGATCGAGAAGGAACAGGGCAACGGGTTTTACCTGGTCACCCTCGAGCAGCCCGCGGGCCACCAATGCCTGTGCCGTGCCGCCGGCAAGCTCACCAAGTTCCGCATCAAGCTGCTGGCGGGCGACAAGGTGCTGGTGGAGATCAGCCCCTACGACCTGAGCCGCGGCCGCATCACCTACCGGGAACGCAACGCCGCCGCCGGTGGGCCGCGCCCCGGCGGCAACCGCCCCGGCGGCCCCCGTCGCCGCTGATCCTCAGGCCACCGGGCTGGCTAGGAGCTCCTCGATGGCGGCGCGGAATTCGCTGCGCTGCTTCACCCCACGGAACTGCTGCTTGAGCTCCTTGCGGAAGAACAGCTGCACGGTGGGGGTGCCGGTGACGCCGGCCTGCTGAGCGATCGCGTTCTCGGCATCGATATCGATCTCCACCCCCTGGGCGCGGCCCCCCAGCTCCTCGAGCACCCGTTTCAGCTGCGGCTTGAGCACATGGCAGGGGCCGCAGGTGGGTGAGGTGTAGACCACCAGCAGGGGCTTGTCGCTGTCGTGATACAGCTTGCGCAGCGCATAGCTCCCCTTTTGCCAGAGGGCCTCGGGGTCGAAGTTGGTGTCGTCGCTCACGGCGGTGCGCTGTACCTCGCCCACGGTGGCGGGATCCACCGGGTCCTGGCTGACGGTGACCGCCAGGCCGTGGTGGGTGAGCCAACGTTCGGCGGCCAGGGCGGCTTGGCAGCCGCTGCCGGCGGCCGTGATGCCCTGCCGCCATTCCGCGTCGGCCACATCGCCGGCGGCGTAGACCCCTTCGATGCTGGTTTCGGGCCGGCCTGCTTGGGTCACCAGATAGCCCTTGGCATCCACCTCAAGCTGCTCGCGCACCAGCCGGGTGTTGGGGGTGTGGCCGATGGCATAGAAGAGGCCGCGCACGGGCAGCTGCTCGCTCGCCCCGCTGCTGGGATCCACCAACTCGATGGCCTCCAGCCAGTCGTTGCCGCTGCAGTCGCGGATCTGGCGGTTCCAGTGCACCTGGATGGCGGGGTTGGCCAGCACCCGATCGGCCATCGCCTTGCTGGCCCGCAGTCGGTCCGAGCGCACGATCAGATGCACACGGCTGCCGTATTTGGTGAGGTACACCGCCTCCTCACAGGCGGAATCGCCGCCGCCCACCACGGCGAGATCCACCTGGCGGAACTGGGGAGTGGCGCCATCGCAGATGGCGCAGGCGCTGATGCCGGCGTTCCAGAAGCGCGCTTCGCTGGGCAGACCCAGGCGATTGGCACTGGCTCCGGTGGCCAAAATCACAGACTGGGCCTCGATGGTCTGGCCATCGGCCTGGATCCGAAACGGCCGCTGGGATAGGTCGATCCGCTCGGCATCGGCCTCCACCAGCCGCGTACCCCAGCGCACGGCCTGGGCCTTGAGGCGATCCATCAGTTCCGGCCCCAGGATGCCGTCGGGGAAGCCGGGGAAGTTCTCCACGTGCGTGGTGGTCATCAGCTGACCACCGGGGATGCCCCCATCCTGGAAGCCGGTGATCACCACGGGGCGCAGGTTGGCCCGGGCCGCATAGATCGCGGCGGTGTACCCGGCGGGGCCGGAGCCCACGATCACCAGGTTTTCGACACCGGCCTGATCCATGGCTTAAGCGGAGTGACTTCGCTTAAGAGCCTAGGGGATCGGGGGCTGGGCTGGCGGTTTGCGGCCTGCAAGCCCCGCAACGCGAGCCTTGATTGAGGTCCCCATGGATCGATGGTGGGATGCCGCAATCTGCAGCATCTCAGTGAACGAAATGACGCATCAAGATGAGCGCCGGCCCTCTAAAGATTGCCTTTAGATTTCCAGGAGTCCGTCAGTTTCGTTTTCGGCGCTTCCGGTGCGGGGAAGCTGGCTGAAATCTGGAACCATCAACACCTGCTCCGCCATCAGCTCGGGATGCTGGTCAATGCAGAGGATCCATTCCCGGAACTCTTCAGTGAGCGCATAACTATCTTCATAACGCTCGCGATCATCCAGGCTGGCGATCCGTGCCGCTGCCCAATTGATGGCAACGGTGACTCTGCGCTGGATTGAACCGTTCATGGGGCCTTGCCGGTGTGACGCGGTGTGACGCCGTTGGGACCACGCTGGTCGCCCGAGGGGCGATTCAGGGTGGCTATTCGCACAAGTTCGCACTTTTTGCTGCGGTCGTATGTAATTACCGCTGCAAAACGAAGTTCGGCAGCTGGGGCCCCCGCATCCGGATCACGGCTCCGGCCCCGTCCTCCATGGCCTGGAGCGGCAGGCTGGGGGCGCGACCACCGTGGCCCAGGGGCGGTTCGGGCTCAGGGCCCTTCGGGCGCAGCACGTAGGGCTCGCTCAGCGACCAGGTGCGGGCGTACTGAAGCAACAGCGGGTCAGCCGGGGCGTACACGTATGAGGGATGCCGGGGTACCGCCTCCTGGCCGGCGCGCTGGGCATCCATGCGCACCGCCCGGGTGATCGCCTGCACGAAGCGGGTGCGGGTCACCACGGTGGTGAGGTACGCCACCACCCGCAGCCGCGGTGCGTCGAAGCCCTCGGCACACATGTCGATGCTCACCAGCCAGTCGGCTTCCCCCGCCTTGAAGGCCTGCATGTGCTCCGCAGCGGCGTTGTCCTGGGAGTGCACC
>BJHC01000047.1 GCA_014191535.1 Cyanobium sp.
AGTAGATCGATGGCGTAGACGTCGGCATCGCTGGCCAGGGCCTCGAGGTTGTGGCGCCAGTGGCCTTTGGAGGCGCCGAAGCCGTGCACACAAACAACGGCCCTCCCGGGGGGAGAGCCGTTGGAGGGGGCTGACACGCGGACGTAGCTGATGCGGTGGTTGCGCCAGGACCAGCTGTGTTCCTGCATGTCAGCGAGTGTGGGGCGCGCCTGAGCTGGAGCTCAGACGGCGGCCTTCTGGCCGTCCAGCAGATTCTTGAGCTTGGCCAGCTCACCGGCCCAGCGGGGGTCGGGGGCGCCGGCCTCCACGTCATCGCTGTGCACCACCTTGTTGACGGCCTTGCGAGCCACGGCATTGCCGGCGCTGGCGGGGCGGCGATCGTTGGGGCCACGGCGCTCATCACGGCGCTCGGAGCGCTCCACCCGCAGGGCGTTGCCGCCGAAGTCGCGGCCGTTGAGCTGCTCGATCACCGCATCGGCCACCTTCTCGTCGTCGACGTTGGCGAAGCCGAAGCCGCGGCCGGCGCCGGTTTCACGGTCCTGAACGGCCTTGAAGCGGATCCCTTCCCCCACGCTGGCAAACAGGGCATCGAGCTCGGTGTTGTCAAAGCTCTGCGGCAGGTTGCCGACGTAGAGGCGAACGCTCATGGGAACAGGGATGGAAAGAGAGATCAGGGTGTTGTGCCAGAACTGCACGACGCTGGTGCGCTCAGAACAGCCCTCGGAACCAGGCCATGCCTGGGGAGGTGTGGTCAAAGCGAGCGGTTGGCAACGGCTGGGTCAGATGGGTCCTACGGAACGATGCGTGCTCAGAAGTTCCGTTGCACGGATCGGCTAGCAGAAGGCTGACGGGCAGAAGACCGTTGGCAGGCCTGGCGCGTTTGAGGTCGTTGATTAACGCCTTTGCAGGCAAATTCAATCACGGCGTGGTGCCGGCTCCCCATCCGCCGGGTGACGCTCCAGCCAGCGCTGGGCCGCATCCAAGGCCTGAAGGCGGCCCTGGACCCTCCCAAAAGCCCGTTGTTGCATCAGGTGTTGCAGCAGGGCCCCCAGCCGTGGCGAGGCCTTCAGCCCCAGTTCCCGCTGCAGGGTGAGGCCGTCGATGGCGGCGCGGGGATGGAACAACGGGTCGTTCGGGTCGCGCCAACGCTCCAGCCAAGCCTGGGCGGGCTCCGTCGGCCAGCTCAGCAGCAGGGCCGGCAGGTCTTCCTCCAGGTCGCGTTGGAGCCGCAACCGCTCCGCCTCGGACAATCCCTCAGCCCGTTGGGCGGGAGCCTGCGCCCCCAACCGCTGACGCCAGCGGCGCAGCTGTTCGACCCGTTGCTGCAGCCTGCGGCTGCTGCGCAGCGCCCGCAGGCCAGTGCCATCCAGCACCACCGCCAGCCGCGCCAGCGGCAGGGCCTGCTGCCGTTCGGCGGCGCTCAGCCCCAGCCGCTCCGCCTGATCCGCCCCCAGGCGGGCCAGCAGCGCGCTCACCTGGGGGTCAGCCCCGCCCGGGGCCTGCCAGGGTTGCAGCAGTCCCCAGGCCAGGCACTGGCCCAGACCCCGTTCGCCGTCTGGGCTGGCCGCCAGTTTCTCCAGCTCCGCCAGCACCCGTTCGCCGGCCACCCCCGCCAGGCTGGCGTGGTGCTGCTGCAGCCAGTGTTGGGTCTGCGGATCCAGGGCAAACCCCAGTTCGCTGGCCAGCCGCACCCCGCGTAGCAGCCGCAGGGGGTCATCCAGCAGGTTGGCCTCCGCCACCGCCATCAACTGCCCCTGCCGTAGGTCCGTGAGGCCCTCCAGCGGGTCCAGCAGCACTGGCGTTTCCCCCAGGGGGAGCGCCATGGCGTTGAGGCGGTAGTCCCGCCGCTGGAGGTCTTGTTCCAGGCTGCCCCCCTCCTGGCGGGCCAGATCGATGCTCCAGCCCTGGATCACCAGCCGGGCGATGGAGCGCTCCGCATCGAGCACCACCACGCTGCCGCCATGGCGGCGCCCCAGCTGCCGGCACAGCGCAATCGCGTCTTCTTCCACCACCAGATCCAGGTCCGGCTGGGGGGGCAGGCGATCCAGCAGGGCATCCCGCACCGCTCCCCCCACCAGGGCCGCTCCGGCCGGGAAGGCCTGTGGGGGCAGCGGCCAGCTCTGCGGGCGCAGCCGGCGCCAGGCCAGTTCCGCCAGCTGGGGCGCCGTGGCCCCGGCCGGGATAGCCGCAGGGGTCACAATGGCTCCAGCGGCTGCGGCGCCTGGCATGTGCATCTGCGTGGACTGCCGCTGGGTGGACCAGTGCCAGGCCTACCACGCGGTGGAGCGGCAGCATGGCGTCCCCCATCTCAGCGGTGAGCCCGCCTTTGTGCCACAGCAACCCCAGATCCACGTGCAGGTGATCGATCTGCCCCAGGGCCAGGTGGGGGTGGAATGGGATGTGCGCGCCTGCGGCAGCTTCGCCGCGGATCCGGGGCGCTGGTTGCGGCTGTGCCCTGATCAGGCCCTGCCCACATGAGCGGGGAGCCCTTGCTGCTGGCTCTGCACAGCTCCAGCGAAACCCTGGCGGTGGGGGTTCAGCCCCTCAGCGGCGCGGGCGGGCTGCAGGCGGCACAGCTGGCCAGTTTTCCCCTGGGCCGCCGCCTGTCCAATGAGCTGCTGCCTTGTGTGGAGCAGCTGCTGCCGGCGGAACGCTGGCCCCAGGTGGCCCGGTTGGTGGTGGCCACCGGTCCCGGCGGGTTCACCGGCACCCGGCTCACGGTGGTGCTGGCCCGCACCCTGGCCCAGCAGCTGGCCATTCCCCTGCATGGCTTCAGCAGTCCCCTGCTGATCGCCCGGCGTCTGGCCCTCGGCGGCGGCCCCCTGGCGGGGGTGCCGCGCTTTTGGCTCACCCAGGAGCTGCCGCGGCGGGGCACGGTGGCGAGCGCCTATGGACCCCAGCCCGACGCCTTGGGCGGCCTGGCGGAGCTGGAGGCCCCGCGCCTGTACCGGGAGCCGCAGCCCTGGCTGCCCGCCAGCCCCTCCGAGCCCTGTCGGCCCGCCCTGGTGGAGCCGGAAGCGGATGTGGCGCAATTGCTGGCCCTGGGGCACCTGGCGGCGGCGGCCCACCTCCCAGGCCCCTGGGGGCCCGTGTTGCCGATTTACCCCACCAGCCCGGTGGAGGGGCTCTGATGGCGGCCCGCCCCGTGCCGCCGCGCCAGCCCCCCCGCCCCCGCCGGCGCAGGGGCCGCCATCGGCGCCGGCTGTGGTGGCTGCTCGGTGGCGTGGGGTTGCTCTGGCTCACCCGCGGCCTGTGGCTGCCGCCGGTGCCGCCCCCCCAGATGATCCTGGTGCTGGGGGGTGATGTGGAGCGGGAGCGCGTGGCGGCGGATCTGGCCCGCCGCGATGGCCTGCCGGTGTTGGTGAGCGGCGGCAGCAACCCCGAGTACGCCTCCTGGCTGTTCGGTCGCCAGGGCCTCGATGCCGGCCGCGTGCAGCTCGATTACCGCGCCACCGACACCCTCAGCAACTTCACCTCGGTGGTGGATGAGCTCAAGCGCGCCCAGGTGCGCCACGTGCTGCTCGTCACCAGCAGCGACCACATGGACCGCGCCCTGCTGGTGGGCCGCGTGGTGGCCGGCAGCCGTGGCATCAGCCTCACCCCGGTGCCGGTGCCCTGCGGCCAGCGCTGCCTGCCGGAGGGCCGCAGCAAGGTGTGGGGCGACGGGGCCCGGGCGGCCCTGTGGGTGCTGACGGGCCGCGATGTCAGGGGCTGGGCGGCAGCGCGGTTTGGTCCGCTGCTGGAAGAGCTGCAACCGCGTTGATCAGGCCCTGGTCCAGCAGGGCATTGATCTGCGCCTGGCAGGCGGCGGTGGCGGCGTCCAGGTCGGCGCGGCGGCGGGAGGCCGGTGGCGGGATGGGTGTGCCGATGCGGATGTGGATCGGCAGCAGGCGGGCCCGCCGTGAGCCGGTGCCCAGGGCCCGGTGGCTGTTGATGATCGCCACCGGCAACAGCGGCACCCCAGCCCGGGCCGCCAGCAGCGCGGCCCCCGGTTGGGGGTTGTTGACGCGGCCATCGGCCTGGCGGGTGCCATCGATGAACACCCCCGTGGCCCAGCCCTGATCCAGGCGGTCGGTGGCGGTGCGGATGGCTTCGCGGTCGCTGGCGCCGCGGGCCACGGGGTAGGCCCCGCAGGCGCGGATGATCGGCCCCAGCAGCGGCACCTTGAACAGTTCCGCCTTGGCCATGAAGGCCACGGGGCGACCGAGGGCATGGCCCAGCAGTGGCGGATCGAGGTGGGAGCCGTGGTTGGCCACCACCACCAGGGCCCCCTCCAGGGGCACGTTGGTGTTGCCGGTCGTGCGGCCGCGGAACAGCAGCCGATAGATCGGGAACACCAGCAGATAGCTCACCAGCCGGTAGGTGAGGCTGGGTTTGGGGGTGCGCAGCAGCGCCGGCGGCTCCGCTGGCTTGCGGCGGCGCCGCAGCACCCGCTTCACCGCCTGAACCGGACGGTTCACAGCCCCAGGTCGGCGGAGCCGGCGATCTGGGCGGTGGTGATGCCGTCGCAGCTGCGTTTGATCAGGCCGCTGAGCACGTTGCCCGGGCCGATCTCCACGGCGGTGGCGATGCCATCGGCGCTGAAGCGCTCCATGGTTTCGCGCCAGCGCACGCCGGTGGTCATCTGGCTGCGCAGCCGCTGCTTGAGGGCGGCGCCTCGGGTTTCCGGGGTGGGGTCGGTGTTGCTCAGCACGGGAATGGCCGCGTCGGCGAAGGGCACCGCTTCGATGGCCTCTGCGAACGCATCGGCGGCCCCCTGCATGAACGGCGAGTGGAAGGCGCCGCTCACCGCCAGGGGGATGGCCCGCTTGCAGGTGAGGGCGCCACTCACCGCCGCCACCGCGTCCGGGCTGCCGGAGAGCACCACCTGGGCGCTGCTGTTGTCATTGGCGATCACCACCCCGTCGGTGGCGGCCACCAGCTCCTCGAGCTGGCCGCGGTCGAACCCCATCACGGCGGTCATGGCGCCACCCCCGGCGGCGGCCATCAGCTCACTGCGGGTCTTCATCAGCTGCAGGCCCGTCTGGGCATCGAACACCCCGGCGGCATAGAGGGCCACCAATTCCCCCAGGCTGTGGCCCGCCACCACATGGGCGCTGCGGCCCTGGGCCTTGAGGCCATCCACCAGCAGGCTTTCGATCACAAACAGCGCCGGCTGGGTGTTGCGGGTGTCGTTGAGGTCGCTCAGGTCGCCCTCGCCGCTGCCGGCACAGATGGCCAGCAGGTCGCGGCCGAGCAGCTCGGAGGCGGCGGCGAAGCGTTCGCGGGCCCCGGGCAGCTCCAGCACGGGCTCCGCCATGCCGATCTTCTGCGACCCCTGTCCGGGGAAGACCCAGGCGATACCCATGCCGGCGCGCTGCAACGTCGGGGGGGAGATTAGGCCGCTGCCGCCTGGGGACCGCTCCAGCGCAGCAGGGCCCCGCCCCAGCTGAGGCCGGCGCCGAAGCCGCTGCTGGCGATCAGATCACCGGGTTGGATCCGCCCATCCTTCACCGCCTCATCCAGCATCAGGGGGATGGTGGCGGCGGAGGTGTTGCCATAGCTGGCCAGGTTGCTGAGCACCCGCTCGTGGGGGATGGCAAAGCGGTCGGCCACCGCATCCAGGATCCGTTGGTTGGCCTGGTGCAACAGCAGCCAGTTGAGGGCGCCGGGCTCGGTGCCGGTGCTCTCCAGCAGCTCCTTGAGCACCGCCGGCACCTCCCGCACCGCGAACTTGTACACCTCCTGGCCGTTCATGCGCAGCGGTGCGAAGCCCCCGATCTGGGCATCCACGCCGCTCAGCACGCTCTGGTGGGTTTCGGTCTGGGCCAGGGTCAGGCAGCCGTTGCGGCTGCCATCGGAGCGCATGCGGAAGCCCAGCAGCCCGTCGGCCTCGGCGGGGCAGGCCTCCACCGCCACGGCGGCGGCCCCATCGCCGAACAGCACGCAGGTGGTGCGGTCGTCCCAGTCCACCCAGCGGCTCAGCTGATCAGCGCCAATCACCAGCGCCCGCCGCATGGCGCCGCTGCGCAGGTATTGCCCGGCGGTGATCAGGGCGAACAGAAAGCCGCTGCAGGCGGCGGTGAGGTCGAAGGCCACGGCGTTCTTGGCCCCCAGGGCGCCCTGCACCCGCGGTGCCGTGCCGAACAGATCATCCGGGCTGGAGGTGGCCATCAGGATCAGATCCAGATCCTCCGCGCGCCAGCCCGCGTGGGCCAGGGCAGCTTCGGCAGCTCGGGTGGCCAGGGGCGTGAGCGGTTCATCGGGCCCGCAGATGCGCCGCTCGGCGATGCCGGTGCGGCTGCGGATCCACTCGTCGCTGGTGTCGACCCGTTCGCTGAGGCGCGCGTTGCTCACGGCGAAGGCTGGGACGGCGCTGCCGCTGCCCACCAGAGCCATGCCGTAGGTGCTCATCGGGCCCAACGCCACCGGTTCAGTCCAACCGACGGCTCAGTCAACCACAGGCAACCGCCGACTCCGCCCCGTCTCCCGCCTCTGCACTGAGCCGTTGCAGATCGTCCATCACCCTGTGATTGGCGGCCGAATGGGCCAGACGCAACGCGCTCACCACCGACAGGGCCTTGCTGCTGCCGTGGCCGATCACGCACACCCCGTTCACCCCCAGCAGCAGGGCGCCGCCGTGTTCGGCATGGTCGAGCCGTTTCTTGATGCGCCGCAGGTTGCTGATCAGAAAGGCCGAACCCACCTTGCCGCGGCGACCACGGGGCAGTTCCGCCTTGAGCACATCCAGCAGCACGCTGCCCACGCTCTCCAGGAACTTGAGCAGCACGTTGCCGGTGAACCCGTCGCAAACCACCACGTCGAAATCGCCGGAGAGCACGTCGCGGCCTTCGCAGTTGCCGGCGAATTGGAAGCGCCGCTCCTCCGCCATCAGCGGGTAGGTCTTGAGGGCGAGTTCATTGCCCTTGCACTCCTCCTCGCCGATGTTGAGCAGGCCGATGCGCGGCTGGGCCACCTGCAGCACATCGCGGCTGTAGATGTTGCCCAGCAGGGCCCACTGGTGCAGGTAGGCGGGCTTGCTGTCCATGTTGGCGCCCACATCCAGCACCAGCACCTGCTGCTCGGGATCCTTGGTGGGGAACAGGGCGCCGATGGCGGGCCGATCGATCCCCTTCAGGCGCCCGAGGCGGAAGATCGCTGAGGCCATCACGGCGCCGGAGTTGCCGGCGGAGTACACCGCCGTGGCCGCCCCCTCCTTCACCAGGTCCATGGCCAGGTTGATGCTGGCGTCGCGCTTCTTGCGCACCACGGTGGCTTCCTCGTTCATGCCCACCGACTCCCCACTGGGCACCAGCTCCAGCAGGCCTTGCTCCTGGGCTGCCGCCAGGGCATCCCCCAGATCCATCTCAGCCACCGCCGCCTCCACGGCGCGGGCCTCCGCCACGAACTTCACCCGCAGCGGCAGCAGCTGCACCGCCTTGAGGCAGCCCTCGAGGATCGGCCCTGGGGCGTAGTCACCCCCCATGCCATCCACCGCCACCCACAGCCGCTCGGCGTCGTTGATGGGGGTGCCTTCACTGCCCCCCACGCCCTGCTGCAGGCGCCGCAGCGGATCGAACACCAGGGGCTGCAGCACCGTGTTGGCGGCGGCGCCGGCCACGCTGCCGGCCGCACCCGCCACGGAGCCCGCGGTGCTGAGCGCACTCCCGGCGGTGCTCACCATCGAGCCCGCCATGGAGCCGGCCATCGAGCCCGCAGCGGAGCCGGCGCTGGTGGCCGTATCCACCAGGGTGGTGACCGCCGCATTGCGGCGGTACCAAATCACCAGACGGCGGATCGCCCGCGGACGGGTTCGGCGCTGGCTGGGGCCTGGGCCGGGGACGTCAGAGGGCTTCGGGGGCAACGGCTTCAACGATGCGCTGGAACAGATAACCGGTGCCGCGGGCCGTGAGGATCAGCTCGGGGTTGGCCGGATCGTCTTCCAGTTTGGAGCGCAACCGGGAGATATGAACATCCACCACCCGGGTGTCCACATGACGCTCCGGGGTGTAGCCCCACACCTCCTTGAGGATTTCGCCGCGGCTAAACGGTTCGCCGCTGCGGCCCACCAGCAGCTCCAGCAGGCTGAATTCCATGCCGGTGAGCCGGATGCGCTCGTCACCGCGGTACACCTGGCGCTTGTTGGTGTCGATGCGCAGATCGCTCACCTGGATGATGCCGGAGTTGGGGATGCCGGCACCCCCGCCTTCCTTCTCCACGCGCCGCAGCACGCAGCGGATGCGGGCCTCCAGCTCCTTGGGGCTGAAGGGCTTGACCACGTAGTCATCGGCGCCCAATTCCAGGCCGGTGATGCGGTCGGCCACGTCGCCCAGGGCCGTGAGCATCACGATCGGCACATCCGATTCCTTGCGCAGCTCCTGGCAGACGCCGTAGCCATCGAGCTTGGGCATCATCACGTCGAGCACCACCAGGTCGGGGCTGGTGCGGCGGAAGGCCTCCAGGGCCTCCTCCCCGTC
>BJHC01000048.1 GCA_014191535.1 Cyanobium sp.
CCATGGCCGGGGGATGGCCAGCGATGGCGACCTCTGGCGCGATCCCCGCGCCGAGGCCCTGGTGCCGCAGCTCAACGCCGTGGCCGAGCGGTTGCGGCAATCGCTGCGGCGTTGGCCCGGGGCCTGGCTGGAGCACAAGGGGCTCAGCCTCAGCCTGCACACGCGCCGTCTGCCGGAGGCGGAGCGTGAGCCCCTGGCCCATGCGCTGCTGCCGCTGCTGGAGCAGATCCACGCCGAGGGCCAGTTCCAACTGCGACGCGGCCGGCTGGTGCTGGAGATCCGTCCGGCGATCCCGCACACCAAGGCCGATGCGGTGCAATGGCTGGAGGCCGCCGCCCAGCGCCGCGGTCTGTGGAACACCTCTGCAGGCCAGTCACCGCTGCGCCTGTATGTCGGCGACGACGACACCGATGAAGACGTGTTCCGCCTCTGGCCCGGGGTGGTGGGGGTTCGGGTGGGCCCCGGTGCGCAGGCGAGTGCCGCGAGCCATCGCCTCAGTGGGCCGGCGGGGTTAGCCCAGTGGTTGGCTGCCTTGGCGGAGGCCCGTCACCACATGGGGCAGCCCCAGCCCTGAGTGCCCATGCCGGCCCCCATGCCGGACCCCATGCCGTGCATGCCACCGGTGCTGGTTTGACAGCTGCGGAGGTCGGCGTTGGTGGTGGCCCTGTCGATGCAGCGCAGCCGTTGCTCCAGGCGCGTCTGCAGCCGCTGGGTCATCTGCCGCATCAGCAGCCGCTGCTCCTGAAACGACAGCGGTTCCGCTCCGCTGGGCAGGGGTTGGACGGCCAACGCCATGGCGAACAACCAGGGTGCGGCCCGCAGCAGCTTGGTCATCACCGACATCCGTGAAGGGGCTGCTTCCGGCCTAGGCAGCGCCGAACCGGCTGGGCCCCCGCTGCCGCCTGCCCCCGGCCCTTCTGCCTTGGATTTGCCGCAGCACGGGGGGCGATCCGGCCGTGAACGGCAAAAGACTGGAGGGGATCGCCGCAGCCCGATGGGCGCCGCACCATGGATCTAACGGGGCCTGCGCTGCGGGTGGCCGGCCTCTGGGGGGCCTGGTTGTTGCTGATGTTGTTCCACGTGGAGCTGGGGCTGATGCCGCTGTTTCACGGGGCCTCGGTGGAGATCGAGAGCCGCGTGGCTCCCCAGCAGTTGCCGCGCATCTTCCTGGCGATGCTCGTCTACTTCCTGATCCCCGTGCTGGCGCTGTTGCTCGCCATCCATGCGGTGTCGGCTCCCGGGGGTTGGAGTGCCACGGCCCCTTGGCGAGCGGCGCAGTTCTGGCTGAGCGTGGTGTACAGCGCCACCAACCTGGTGCACCTGCTGGCGGATGTGCGCATCCCCGATGCCCGCAGCGATCAGATCCTGCTGATGCTGGTGCTCACCCTGGTGGGCCTGCTGCTCAACCTGGAGACCTGGCAGTGGTGGCAGCCATGAGCCCCCTGGCGGCCCTGCTGCTGGGCAGCGCTGGCATGAGCCTGATCGCCCTGGTGGGGGGGCTCACGGTGCTGTTGCCGCGGCGATGGTTGCAGGCGCTGTTGTTGCCGTTGGTGGCCTTGGCGGCCGGCTCGCTGTTGGGGGGTGCCCTGTTCCACATGCTGCCGGAGGGGTTTGCGGTGCTCGAGCCCCGCCAGGCGGGCGCCTGGATCGCCGCGGGCTTCACCTTGTTTCTGGCCCTGGAGCAACTGCTGCACTGGCACCACTCCCATCACCAGGGGCTGCGCGGGGCTGCCCCCGGGGCGGAGCCGGTGGCCGCTTTGATCCTGTTGGGGGATGGGCTGCACAACCTCACCTGTGGCCTTGGCGTGGCCAGCACCTATCTGATCCATCCCGCCGCCGGTGTGGCCACCTGGTTGGCGGCCGCCGCCCACGAGATCCCGCAGGAGTTGGGTGATTTCGGCGTGTTGGTGCACAGCGGCTGGCGGCCGCGCCAGGCCCTGTTCTGGAATGGCGTCTCGGCGTTGACGTTTCCGCTGGGGGCGCTGCTGGCCTGGGGCCTGCGCGGCTCCAACCTGTTGGCCCCGCTGGTGCTGTTCGCCGCCGGTAACTTCCTCTACATCGCCGCCTCCGACCTGGTGCCTGAGATCAAGGCGCGCCTGGCCCCCCAGGAGGCCCTGGTGGGCTTCGCTTGGTTTGCCGCCGGCCTGCTGCTGTTGGCCGGGTTGGCCAGGGATGCCGGCTAGGCCTCCCGCAGCTCCTGGCCGGGGATCTTGAGCAGCGGCCGGTGGGGCTGGTTGCCGAAATGCCGGCGGGCCAGGGCCAGCACCTCCCCCTCGCTGCAGGCCCGCTCATCCACGGTTTCGGTGTCCAGCCGCTCCAGCCATTGGGGATGGTGGTGCTGCAGATGCTGCATCAGCAGCTGGCGCAGGTCGCTCTGGCCGTGGCCATGGCCCAGCAGCAACACCCGATCCGCCTGCCCCACCACCGCACTCAGCTGCTCCAGGTAGGCGTGATCCAGCGGCGCCCGTTGGCCGGCGATGTCGCGGTCATGGCGGTGGCTGAGCCGTTGGCCGCTGCTCCACAGGCCGTGGGGCTTGAGTTCCGCGGCGTGCACGTCGTCGCCCTCGAGCCACCACAGCCGCGCGCCGCCGTGGTCGAGCTGAATGAGCAGCCGTCGGGCCTGGTCACCGCGCTGCGGGGCTTCGGGCGGTTGCGGATGCTCCGGGTTGATGCCCGCCTGCTCCAGCCAGCGCCGCAGCCGCAGGATGCCCTCTTCGTCGAGAAACGGATGCTGCAGGCCGCTGGCGCCGTGCAGCACCAGCACCTCCCCACTGCCGAGCTGGATGCGGAGTCGATGGTCGCCCATTGGCTCCAGGGAGGCGCCGAGGTGCACCAACAGCGACTCCACCGCCGCCAGGCGCAGGTTGTGCTGGATCGGATGGGCGAACAGGGCCTGCAGCGTGCGTTGATGCTGCTGTTTCATCGTCGCCACCAGTCCAGAGGGCACAGCTCGAAGCTATGGAGCTCCGCCGGCGCTGAGGTCAGCAAATCCGCGGCAACTGTTCACCGCGCCCCACCTCCAGGGGGCGCAACACCCCCAGCGCATTGCGCAGCTTCACCGGATGCAGGCTGTCGAATAGGTCCTGCTGCTGGGTTCGCCGCACCACCCGGCCGATGCGGGCCGCCTCGGGCTGCTGCCGCTGCAGCAGGGCCAGGGCCTGGTCGGCCTGGGGTTCCGGACAGATCACCAGCATGCGCCCCTCGTTGGCCATGGTCAGGGGGTCGAGCCCCAGCAGCTCGCAGGCGCCCCGCACCGCCGGATGCAGGGGGATGGCCGTTTCCTCCAGCTCGATCACACAGCTGGCATCGCGGGCGATTTCATCGATGGCCCCCGCCAGGCCACCGCGGGTGAGGTCCCGCAGGCAGTGCAGGGTCAGGCCCGCCTGCAACAGCTGCTGCACGCTGGGTCGCAGGGGAGCGAGGTCGCTGTCCAGGTTGGTGCGGACGCCCAGCTCCGGCCGCGCCGCCAGGATCGCCAGGCCATGGCGCCCCAGATCGCCACTCACCAGCACCGCATCGCCGGGCTGCACCGCCGGCGGGCCGATGGCCAGGCTGTGCTCCACCACACCGATGGCGGTGGTGTTCACGAACAGGCCATCGGCGTTGCCACGCTCCACCACCTTGGTGTCGCCGGTGATCACCGCCACCTCGCAGAGGGCGCAGGCTGCGCGGATGGAGGCGATCACCCGCTCCAGGGTGGCCAGGGGCAGCCCCTCCTCCACGATCAACCCCAGGCTCAGGGCCAGGGGCCGGGCCCCCGCCATGGCCAGGTCGTTGACGCTGCCGATCACCGCCAGCCGGCCGATGTCGCCGCCGGGGAAGAACAGGGGCCGCACCACATAGGAATCGGTGCTGAGGGCCAGCCGGCCGGAGGGGGCCTGCAGCAGGGCGGCATCGTGCAGGGCCGTGACGCCGTTGCTGATGGGGGGGCCGCCGTTCAGGCCAGGCACCACCAGCGTGCGGATCAACCATTGGCTCAGGGCACCGCCGCCGCCGTGGCCCAGTTGGATGCAGTCGTGTTCCGGCTGCATCGCTCAGCGCGGGTAGCGGTAGTAGGCGGCACAGGCCCCTTCGCTGGACACCATCGGTGCCCCCAGGGGCCGCTCCGGCGTGCAGGCCGTGCCGAACTGGGGGCATTGGGTGGGCCGCAGCACCCCCTGCAGCACCAGGCCGCTGGGGCAGTGATCCTGCCGCTGCTGGGGTGTGGCGTCTGCGTGGCCGTCGGGTGGCACCACCGCCAGCTGGGCGTACGGCGCCCGCAGCCGGTAGCCACCGCCGGCGATGGTTCCCAGGCCACGCCAGGGGGTGTCGATCGCGGTGAACACCCGCTGCAGGTGGGCGCGGGCCAGGGGGTTGCCGGCCGGGGCCACCGCCCGGCGGTAGGCGTTCTGCAGCCGATGGCGACCCTGCTCCAGCTGCCGCACGCACAGCAGGATGCCGCGCAGGAGCTCGGCGGCGCTGAACCCGGTGATCACCACCGGCCGGCGATGGCGTTGGGCCAGCTCCGCCAGCCCCTCCTCCCCGAGCACCGTGCAGACGTGGCCCGCCGCCAGCACCCCCTGCACCACACAGTCGGGATCCCCCAGCAGTTGCTCCAGCACCGGCGCCACACGCACATGGGCCACCAGCAGCGTGAGGTTGGTGATCCCCTGCGCCAGGGCCCGCTGCGCCAGCAGGGCGGTGGCCGGTGCCGTGGTTTCAAAGCCCACGGCGAAGAACACCACCGGCCGCTGCGGCTGCCGCCGCGCCAGCTCCAGCACATCCAGCGGTGCGGTGACCACGCGCACGTCGGCCCCCTGGCTGCGCAGCCCCAGCAGGGTGCGGCCGTCGCTGCCCGGCACCCGCAGCATGTCGCCGTAGGTGCAGAGCAACAGCCCCGGTTGTTGTGCCAGCTCCAGCGCCTGATCGATGCGGCTAGTGGCGGTCACGCACACCGGGCAGCCGGGCCCATGGATCAGCGTGATCGATGCCGGCAGCAGCTGGTCGATGCCATGGCGCAACAGGGCGTGGGTCTGGCCGCCGCACACCTCCATCAACCGCCAGGGGCGGCTGCACTGCCGTTCGATGGCCCGCAGCAGCGCCTGGCACTCGGCCTGGCTCATTGGGCCAGCCGCCGATACAGCTCCCAGCGCTGCTGCAGCTCCGCCTCCGCCTCCAGGGCCAGGCTCTGGGCCCGCGCCGGATCGCTGCTGTGCAGCTGGCGGAAGCGGAGTTCCGTGGCCATCGCCTCCGCCAGGGGCAGTTGCGGGCTGCGGCTATCGAGCACCAGCGCCGACAACCCCTGGGCGCGGCGGCGGGGGTCGTGGCGATACAGCAACCAGCGCCCGGAGGCCACCGCCCGCTGCTGCTGCTGCATACCCAGACCCATGTCGATGCCATGGGCGATGCAGTGGGAGTAGGCCAGGATCAGCGAGGGGCCGGGGTACGACTCCGCCTCCAGGAAGCAGCGCAGGGTGTGCTCATCGCGGGCCCCCATCGCCACGCTGGCCACGTAGACGTGGCCGTAGGTCATCGCCATCAGCCCCAGATCTTTCTTGGCGGTGGCTTTGCCGCCGCTGGCGAATGGGGTCACCGCCCCCTTGGGGGTGGCCTTGGAGCGCTGGCCGCCGGTGTTCGAATACACCTCGGTGTCGAGCACCAGCACGTTGACGTCGTCCTGACCCGCCAGCACATGGTCGAGGCCGCCGAAGCCGATGTCGTAGGCCCAGCCATCGCCGCCCACGATCCAGACACTGCGCTTCACCAGGTCATCCGCCAGCTCCAGCAACTCCCGGGCGGCGGGCGTGTCCTGGGCCGTGAGCAACGGCTTCAGCTCCGCCACCCGCAGCCGCTGCTCGTGGATGCCGGGCTCATCCCCCTGCTGGGCCTGCAGCAGGCCATCCAGCAGGGCCGGCGGTAGCTGCTCCGCCATCCCCCGCAGCAGCTGCTCGGCGCGGCGGTGCCGTTGATCCAGGCCAAGGCGAAAGCCCAGGCCGAATTCGGCGTTGGTTTCAAACAGCGGATTGCTCCAGGCCGGGCCGCGGCCGTTGGCATCCGTGCACCAGGGGGTGGTGGGCAGGTTGCCGCCATAGATCGAGGAGCAGCCGGTGGCGTTGGCGATCAGCAGCCGATCGCCAAACAACTGGCTCAGCACTTTCAGGTAGGGGGTTTCGCCGCAGCCGGCGCAGGCCCCGGGGAACTCAAACAGGGGGCGTTGCAGCTGCTGGTGTTGGATCCGGTGCGGGTTGAGGCGGCTGCGCTCCACCTCCGGCAGCTGCAGGAAGAAGGCCCAGTGCTCGCGGCTTTGCTCCCGCAGCGGGCGCTGGGGCGCCATGTTCAGGGCCTTGCGCTCGGGGGTGTCGCGGTCGCGGGCGGGGCACACCTCCACGCACAGGCGGCAACCGGTGCAGTCCTCCGCGGACACCTGGATGGTGAAGTGCTCCCCCGCAAAGGCCCGCTCGCGGGCGGCCGTGTGGCGGAAGCCCTGCGGTGCCCCCTGCAGCGCCTGCGGCGGCGCCAGCTTGGCGCGGATCACCGCATGGGGACACACCAGCACGCACTTGCCGCACTGCACGCACAGATCCGGCTCCCACACGGGCACCTGCTCGGCCGTGTTGCGCTTCTCCCATTGGCTGGTGGCGGTGGGAAAGCTGCCGTCGCAGGGCAGCGCGCTCACCGGCAGGGCGTCGCCGCGGTGCTGCAACTGGAGCTCCAGCAGCTCCCGGCAGGCGGCCGGTGCCTCCGCCAATGCCCCCGGTAGCGGTTGCTCCGCCAACGGCTCCTCGGCGGAGACAACCCAGGGGGCGGGGCCGATGGGCAGCGGCTGCAGGGCCGCCGGTGCCGCCTCCAGGGCCGCCAGGTTGGCCGCTACCACCGCGGGCCCCTTGCTGGCGTAGCTGCGTTGGATCGACTGGCGCAGGGCCGCCATCGCCTGCTCCATCGGCAAGAGCTCGGTCACAGCGAAGAAACAGGCCTGCATCACCGTGTTGATCCGCCCCCCGAGGCCATGGACCTGGGCGATGGCGGCGGCATCCACGCCGAACAACCGCAGCCGTTTGCGGTGGATCTGCTGCCGCACCCGCAGGGGCATGTGCTCCCAGGCGTGCTGTGGCGGCCAGGGGTTGTTGAGCAGCACCACCGCCTCGGGGCAGGCCAGCTCCAGCAGATCCAGGCGCTCCAGCAGGTCCCAGTGGTGGCAGGCGAGCACCTGGGCCTGGCGGATCAGCGAGCTGTTCCGGATCGGCTCCGGGCTGAAGCGCAGGTGGGACACGGTGACCGTGCCCGCCTTGTTGGAGTCGTAGACGAAGCTCCCCTGGCCCTGCAGCCCGGAGGCCTCCCCAACGATTTCCAGGGTGTGTTTGCTGGCGCCCACCGTGCCGTCGGAGCCGCGGCCTACGAACACCACCCGCAGGGTCTGGGGTGATTCCAACTCCCACGCGTCGTCCACCGTCAGGGAGTGGTGGGTGAGGTCGTCCTCGATCCCCACGGTGAAGTGGTTGCGCGGTGTGGGCTGGGCGAGGTTGTCGAACACCGCCTTCACCATCGCCGGTGTGAACTCCTTGGAGGCCAGCCCGTAGCGGCCGCCGATCACCGCGGGCTTGTGGGGCTGCGGCCAGTGCTCGTGGATGGCGGCGATCACATCCAGCAGCAGCGGTTCCCCCTGGCTGCCGGGCTCCTTGCAGCGATCCAGCACCGCCAGGCGGCGGGTGCTGGCGGGTAGGGCCGCCACCAGGGCCTGGGCCGCCAGGGGCCGGAACAGCCGCACCGTGAGCACTCCCACGGGCTCCCCGGCGGCGATCAGGGCATCGGCCGTGAGGCCGGCGGTGCTGGCGCCGCTGCCCATCAGCACCAGCACCCGCTCCGCCTGCGGGTGCCCGTGGTAGTCGAACAGGTGGTATTGGCGACCGGTGAGCGCGGCGAACTGATCCATCGCCGCCTGCACCCGTGCGGGCATGGCGTCGGTGTAGGGATTCACCGCTTCGCGGGCCTGAAAGGCCACATCCGGGTTCTGGCTGGTGCCGCGCAGCATCGGCCGGTCGGGGCTCAGGCCCCGCTGGCGGTGGGCGGCGATCAGCGCCTCCGGCACCAGCGCCTGCAGCACGGCGTCGCTGATCAGCTCCACCCGCTGGAGTTCGTGGGAGGTGCGAAAGCCATCCATGGCATGCAGCAAGGGCACCCGCCCCGCCAAGGTGGCGGCCATGGCGATGGCGGCACAGTCGCCCGCCTCCTGCACCGTGGCGGAGCAGAGCAGGCCGCAGCCGGTGCCGCGGGCCGCCATCACATCGCTGTGGTCGCCAAAGATCGACAACGCCGAGGTGGCCAGGGCCCGGGAGGCCACGTGGATCACCGCCGCATTTAGTTCTCCGGCCATCTTGTAGAGGCTTGGCCGCATCAGCCGCAGCCCCTTGGATGCCGTGAC
>BJHC01000049.1 GCA_014191535.1 Cyanobium sp.
CCCTCCTGCTCCAGTTTCTGGCGCAGGTAGCGCACGTACACCTCGATCACGTTGCTGGCGGCACCCCGTTGGTCGTGCCACACCTGGCGCAGGATCTGCTCGCGGCTCAGCACCTGGCCGCGGTGCTCCATCAGCACCAGCAGCATCGCGTATTCGCGCGCGGTGAGGGCCACCTGGCGCTGGCCCCGCCGCACCTCATGGCGGCTGGGCACCACGGTGAGGTCCGCCAGGCTGAGCCGATCGGCGGGGGGCTGGCTCTTGGCCAGCAGCTTGCGGTGCAGGCGCAGGCGCGTCAGCAGTTCGCTGGCCCCGGCGGAGGACAGCCAGAAGTCATCGGCGCCGCTGCGCAGCAGCTCCGATCGGGCGCTGACGCTGTCGCGGCCGATGTCCAGCAGCAGGGGGGTGCTCCCCAGTCGCTGGCGAAGTTCCCCGATGCGCCCCTGCCAGTCCATCCCCAGCACCGCCAGATCACAGGGCTGTTGCCGTTGGGTCTCCCCCACCAGGCAGCGGTAGCCAGAGGCCTCCAGGCGCGGCGCCAGGGCTTCCGCCTCCGCGCCGAGCAGCAACAGCACCCCGTCGCTCATGGTCCCGTGCCGTTGCTGGGCTTGGCCACGTGGGGCAGGCCCCAGCCCAGTTTGTTGCGCAGCACCTGGAAGAACTCATGGTCCGCCAGGCGCACGAAGCGCACGGGATGGTCGCTGCGGCGGATCAGCACCCGGTCCTCCGGCCACACGTAGCAACCGGCACTGCCGTCCACCACCATCATCAGGCGCTCTGGGGTGGCTGGGAACACGGTCACCGGCTCCTGGTCACTGAACACCAGGGCCCGTGAGGCCAGGGAGTGGGGGGCGATCGGGGTGAGCTGCAGCACCGGGCAGTCCGGCGTGATCACCGGTCCGCCGGCGCTGAGGGCATAGGCCGTGGAGCCGGTGGGGGTGGAGAGGATCACGCCATCGGCGGCGATGTCCACCGGGGCATGGCGCCCCACGGCGATCTCGAAATGGCACATCGAGGTGAGGGGCTCGCGGTGCAGGGCCATCTCGTTGAGGCAGAGCACCTCCCAGCGCCGTTGCTCACCGCGCATCACGCTCACCACCAGGGTGGTGCGCTCCTCCACGGTCCAGTCGCCGGCGATCACCTGGTCGAGGGCCTGTTCCAGGGCGGGCAGGTAGGTCTCCGCCAGAAAGCCCAGGTGGCCGGTGTTGATGGTGAGGATCGGCACGTCGATCGGTGCCGTCTGGCGTGCCGCCGAAAGCACGGTGCCATCACCCCCCAGCACCATGGCCATGGTCATGCCGGCCTCGAAGTTGGTTGGCACGCAGGCGGCATGCCCCAGGGTGCGCAGGTGCTGGTCGGGGTTGGCGAAGCCCACCATGCCGCCGGAGCTGCTGGCGCGTGCCACGTCGTATCCGGCCCCCCGCAGACGGGCCTCAATGGCATCGGCGGTGGCCAGGGCCAGGTCCTTGCCGTCGTTAACGATCAGTCCAACGCAGGGCACCGATCGCGGGCGTGGGGCATGGGGAGTTTATGAGAGGCGCCCGGCCCTGGCCGGGGCCGCCCGTTTTGGCCTCAGAACTGCTCCAGGAAGCGCAGGTCGCTGGTGAACAGGCGGCGGATGTCATCGATGCCGTGGCGCACCATGCAGAACCGCTCCACCCCAAGGCCGGCGGCGAAGCCGCTGTAGCGCTCCGGGTCGATCCCGAGGCCCTCGAGCACCGCCGGATCCACCATTCCGCAGCCCATCACCTCGAGCCAGCGGCCCCGCCATTGCACATCCACCTCGGCGGAGGGCTCGGTGAAGGGGAAGTAGCTGGCGCGGAAGCGCACCGGCAGGTCGCCGAAGAACTGCTGCAGGAAGGCGGTCACCGTGCCGCGCAGGTGGCTGAAATCCAGCCCCTCATCGATGGCCAGCACCTCCACCTGGTGGAACACCGGTGAGTGGGTCGCATCCACGGCATCGCGGCGGTACACGCGGCCGGGGGCCACGATCCGCACGGGCGGCGGGTTGTTCTCCAGATGGCGGATCTGCACCGGGGAGGTGTGGGTGCGCAGCAGCTCGCTGTCGGAGAGATAGAAGGTGTCCTGCATGTCCCGCGCCGGGTGATGGGGCGGGATGTTCAGGGCGGTGAAGTTGTAGTAGTCGCTCTCGATCTCCGGGCCCTCTTCCACCCGGTACCCAAGGCCCGCAAAGATGTCCACGATCTCCTCGATCGTGCTGATCAGCGGGTGGCGATGCCCGGCCGGGGTGTAGCGGGGCGGCATGGTCACGTCCAGGGTTTCGCGGGCAATGCGCTCCGCCATGGCGGCCCCCTTCACCGCCGCCAGCCGTTCGCTCAGCAGGCCCTGAACCTGGTCCTTCAGCACGTTGGCGCGCTGGCCCACCAGGGGGCGCTCCTCGCCGGGCAATTTGCCCATGGCGCCGAGCACGGCCGAGAGCTTGCCCTTCTTGCCCAGCAACCCCACCCGCAGCTCTTCCAGCTCCGCGGCGGATCCGGCGGCGGCGATGGCATCGGCCGCCTGGGCCTCCAGCTGCTCCAGCTGAGCGGTGAGCTCCTGCAGGCTGACGGTGGCGCTCAAGACGGTGTTCCGGCGATCGCAGACTCTAAGGAGGCGGCCTCTAGCCTCAGGCCAGTGGGTGAGCTGCCTTGCGGATCCTGATCAGCAACGATGACGGCGTCTTCGCCGAGGGCATCCGCAGCCTGGCCGCCGAGGCCGTGGCCCGGGGGCACACGGTCACCGTGGTGTGTCCGGATCAGGAGCGCTCCGCCACCGGCCATGGCCTCACCCTGCAGACCCCCCTGCGGGCGGAGCGGGCCGATGCCCTGTTCGCTGAGGGCGTCACCGCCTGGGCCTGCAGCGGTACCCCCAGCGATTGCGTCAAGTTGGCCCTGTTCGCTCTGCTCGAGCAGTGGCCCGATCTGGTGCTCTCGGGCATCAACCATGGCCCCAACCTGGGCACCGACACCCTCTATTCCGGCACGGTGAGTGCCGCCATGGAGGGCACGATCGAAGGGCTGCCGGCCCTGGCGGTGAGCAGCGCCGATTTTCAGTGGCGGGCCTTCGATCCCGCCGCCCGCATCGCCCTGGATGTGGCGGAGCAAATGCTGCAGCGGGCGTGGCCCCAGGGGCTGTTGCTCAACCTCAACGTCCCGCCACTGCCGGCGGAACAGATCGGCCCCCTGCGCTGGTGCCGCAAGGCGGTGCGCCGCTACACCGATCAATTCGTGCAGCGGGTGGACCCCCGCGGCCGCACCTATTACTGGTTGGCCGGTGAGGTGGCCAACGATCTGGACGCCGAGGTGGCGGGGCCCGCGGCCTGGCCCACCGATGTGGCCCATGTGGCCAGCGGGGGTGTGTCGCTCACCCCCCTGCAGCCGGAGCTGTTCTGGCGAGGCGCCACCGCTGACCTGCCCGAGCTGCAGCTGCCCTCGCTCGGGGCGATCCGGCCTTAGCTGCCGCTGGGGCGGTAGATCCGCTGCAGCAGCCACAGGCTGATCCAGAGGCCGATCAGGTGGGCGAACAGCACCTGGGTGTTGCCCAGCACCGAGAGCATCTCAATCGAGGTGATCGGCAGGCCGATCACCCGGCCGCCCATGCCCTGGCCCCCCTGGATCTGCGCCCCGAAGAAGCCCGGCACCTGCTGGGAGGCCTGCACGAACAGGCTGCCCGCGAGGGATTGATAGCCGATCACCGCCAGGGTGATGCCCCCCAGGTCGGCCAGCAGGCCGCGTTTGATCAGCCGTGCGGTTTCCCCCTTGCTGGGCCGCACGGGGCTGTTCAGGGCCCGGCCGCAGCGCACGATCAACCAGCTCTGCCAGAGGCACCAGAGCAGCAGCAGAAAGGCCAGGGTGGTGAGGGAGATGCCCGGGCCCAGACCCAGGGCCCGGGAGGAATTGGCGGCCAGGCGGCCACCGATGTTGTTGAACAGCAACACCCCCACCACCACGATCCCCAGGGCGAGCTGGGCCCAGAAGCGCACCCAGCCCATGCGCCGCAGGGCGGCGGAGATCAGCTGCAGGTCGAGGCGATCGGCCATGGGGTTGCGGGTGGGACGCCGGGCGTGGCCCAAAGCTGCCATGGGAGGATGCCGCCGGCGAGGCCTTCTGCGGTTCTGTTGGCGTTTCCCGGGGTGGTTGACCAGTGATTCCCCTGCGCCGCCCCGACCAAGCGCAGACGCCCACGGCCATCGCCCTGGGCAGTTTTGACGGCCTGCACGAGGGGCACCGCCGGGTGATCGCGGCCGCCGTGGATGGCGCCGCACCGCCGCTGGTGCCCACGGTGGTGAGCTTTTGGCCCCACCCGCGGGAGGTGCTGTTCGGGGAGCCGCGGCTGCGGCTCGACCTGCCGGCCGAGAAGCTTCACCTGCTGGAACCGCTGGGGATTCGCCAGTTGGTGCTGGTGCCCTTCACCCCCGCGCTGGCGGCCCTGAGCCCTGAAGCCTTCGTGGAGCAGGTGCTGGTGGGGCAGCTGCAGGCCCGGTTGGTGGTGGTGGGCGAAAACTTCCGCTTCGGCCAGGGCCGCTGCGGCGATACCGAAGCCCTGGAACGTATCGGTGCCCGCCACGGCATGGCGGTGCGCGTGTTGCCGATGCTCTCGGACAGCCGGGAGCGGCTGAGCAGCAGCCGCATCCGGCGTGCCCTGGCGGCGGGGGCGTTGGCGGAGGCGGCGCAGCTGCTGGGGCGCCCCTATCGCTTTGGCGGCCGCGTGGTGCGGGGCCGCGGCCTGGGCCGCGAACTGGGTTGGCCCACCGCGAATCTGCAGGTGGATGGCCGCAAGTTCCTTCCCCAGGAGGGGGTCTATGCCGCCTGGGTCTGGCACCAGGGGGAGCGGTTGGAGGGGGTGATGAACCTGGGGCCCCAGCCCACGGTGGATCCCACCGCCCCCTCGGCGGTGGAGGTGCATCTGCTCGGTCGGCAGCTGCAGTTGGAGGGGGCGGAACTCACCGTGGAGCCCGTCGCCCTGCTGCGCCATCAGCAGCGGTTTGACAGCCTTGATGCGCTGGTGGCGCAGATCGCCGTTGATGCCCAGCGGGCTGAGGCGTTGCTGGTGTCAGCCGCCGGGGTAGGCGTTGCTCAGGCCCCAGGCGATGAAGGCGGTGATGGCACCCAGCAGCAGAATCCCTGACACCAGCACCGTCATCGGGCTCTCGGAATCACCCTGAGCCATTGCCCTTGCAGCCGTCACGTCGGCCACACCCTACGCAGCCCGTTCCGTTTCTGCCCCTGTTCCGCGTTCCAGATGCCCGCCCCTGAACACCTGCCGGCCGTGCTGCGGTTGTTGGACGCCAACCTGGACCGTGCCCGCGAGGGCTTGCGGGTGGTGGAGGACTGGTGCCGCTTCGGCCTGGATCGCCCCGATCTGGTGGCGCGGCTGAAGGATCTGCGGCAGCGCCTCGGCGTGTTGCATGGCGATGCCTACAAGCAGGCCCGCCATACCGCCACCGACCGTGGGGCCGGCCTCAGCCATCCCGCCCAGGCGGAACGGGAGCGGCCTGAGCAGGTGGTGGCGGCCAATTGCGGCCGCGTGCAGGAGGCGTTGCGGGTGTTGGAGGAATTTGCCCGGGGGGTGGATGACCCCTTGGCCGTGGAGGCGGCGGCCATCCGCTACGCCCTCTACGACCTGGAGGTGGAGCTGCTGCGGGCCAACCGCGGCGGCGACGGTCGCCGCCAGCTGCTGCGCCAGTGCCGGCTGTACCTGATCACCAGCCCCTCAGCGCAACTTGAGCCGATGGTGGAGGCGGCGCTGCGGGGCGGTGTACGCCTGGTGCAATACCGCGCCAAGGAGGGGGGGCTGGGGCCGGATGGCCAGCCGATCACCGATGGGGTGCGCCTGCGGCAGGCCGAGGCGCTGCGGCAGCTGTGCAGCCGCCATGGGGCGCTGTTTGTGGTCAACGACCGCATCGACATCGCCCTGGCGGTGGATGCCGATGGGGTGCATCTGGGCCAGGGGGATCTGCCGCCGGCACTGGCGCGGCGGTTGCTCGGCCCCGAGAAGCTGATCGGCCGCAGCACCCACGCCCTGCCGCAGTTGCGCCAGGCGGTGGCGGATGGCTGCGACTACGTCGGCGTGGGCCCCGTGAATGCCACCCCCACCAAGCCCGGCCGCGACCCGGTGGGGTTGGACTATGTGCGCCAGGCCGCCGCCGAAAGCCCGATCCCCTTCTTTGCCATCGGCGGCATCGATCTCACCACCCTGGAGGCGGTGCAGGCCGCCGGCGCCGAACGGGTGGCGGTGGTGCGGGCCATCACCGAGGCCGTGGATCCGGAGGCCGCCAGCCGTGCCCTGCTGCAGCGCCTCCAGCCATGAGTGACACCAGCATCGGGATCCAGCTCAACGGCGAGGCCGTGCGTTGCCCGGCGGGCCTCAACCTGCTGCAGCTGCTGGAGCATCTGGGCTATCGCCCCCAGCTGGTGGTGGTGGAGTTCAACGGCGCCATCCTTCCGCGGCAGCGCTGGCCCGAACAGCCGGTACGGGAAGCCGATGGCGTTGAGGTGGTCACCATCGTCGGTGGCGGTTCCTAGATTCCGCCCATCCTTTGGTCCTGCGGAGTCCGGCGTTGACCTCCCAGTCCTCCACCCCTGTGCTGCGTCGATTGCTGAGCGGCCTGATGCTGCCGGCCCTGCTCAGCACCGTGCTGGGTGTGTTGCTCGCCTTGCCGCAGCCCAGCCTGGCCGCCAGTGGCGGTCGCATCGGTGGCGGCAGTTTCCGATCGGCCCCCTCGATGCCTCGCAGTTACGGCGGTGGCTATCGGGGCGGGTATGGCGGTGGTGTTCAGCGCGGCTATGGCGGCGGCTTCGGTGGCGGGTTGGGTTTCCCCTTCATCGTTCCCTTCTTCTTCGGTGGCGGTGGCCTGTTCGGCTTCCTGGTGCTGATGGCGGTGGTGGGTCTGTTGGTGAATGCCCTGCGCGGTGGCGGCGGTCCGGCCCTGCCCGCAGGGATGCGCGGTGGGGATCTGGATCGGCCCCAGGTGGATGGACCGGTGGCCGTGGCCCAGCTGCAGGTGGGTTTGCTGGCCTCGGCCCGGGAGCTGCAGCGCGATCTGCGCACCCTGGCCGGCCAGGCCGATACCCGCACCAACAGCGGTCTGCAGCGGGTGCTGCAGGAGAGCACCCTGGCCCTGCTGCGCCATCCCGATCTGTGGGTGTACGCCAACGCTGAAGTGGGCCAGGTGCCCTTTGCAGCGGCCGAATCCACCTTCAACCGCCTGTCGATGACCGAGCGCAGCAAGCTGCGCAGCGAACTCACCAGCAACGTGGCCGGCAGCGTCAGCCAGGCCGCTGCGGCGGGTGAGAGTGATGCCACCAGCGATTACATCGCCGTGACCCTGCTGGTGGCCAGCCGCGGCCGCATTCCGCTCAAGCCGGTGTCCGGATCGGAGGAGCTGCGCGAGGCCCTGCGCCTGCTGGGTTCCGTGCCCTCCGACCAATTGCTGGCCCTGGAGGTGATCTGGCAGCCCGAGGGGGCCGGGGAGGTGCTCAGTGCCGATGAACTGATCACGGCCTATCCCGACCTCAAGCACCTCTGAGCCCGGCGGGCCAGCCGAGCATCGAGAACTGACCGGGTTCTTTTGATTTGCTCAAGAATTGAAGAATTAAAGAAACTCTTTCGCTCCAAGAGTGCAGCGTTTGCTGTTCTCCGGGTGATCAATTTGTAGGGTGGCAAAACCAATTGTTTGCCTGCGTGTCCGCTTCTCTGCCTCGCCCTGAGCCCCGAGCCATGCAATGGCTCGACAACGGTGAGCTGGCCGGCAGCGACCTGCAGGCCCTGCTCGGCCGGCTCAACCAGGTGGAGAGCGAAGAACGGGTGCGGGAACTGGAGTGGCTCGGTCGCCGCACCGGCGATCGTTGAAGCTGATCGGCAGTTTGGGCGTCAGCCCCTTGCCAACCCCCCGCGGCCTCCCCACACTGCGGCTCACCTGCGTTGTTCGCCGTGGCGCCGCGCTCTCCCCAGTGGGTCAACACCCCCGTGCTGATGGAAGCGCTCGATCGCTACGAGCAGCGACGTTTGCCCCGCTCCATGCAGCTCTGGGTGGAGGCGGTGCTGGAGCTGGACCGTTCCCCTACGACGCCGCTGCGGCCCCACTGCTGAGGATGCGCAGGGCCGCCATCGCGGCGCCGTAGCCGTTGTCGATGTTGACCACCGCGAGCCCTGGGGCGCAGCTGGCCAGCATCCCCTGCAGGGCTGCCTGGCCGCCGGCACTGACCCCGTAGCCCACGCTCACCGGCACGCCGATCACGGGCTGGGGCACCAGCCCTGCCAGCACCGTGGGCAGGGCCCCTTCCATGCCGGCGCAGGCGATCAGCACCTTGGCCGGCCGCAGCCGCTCC